>JAJAZK010000443.1 GCA_026785765.1 Rhodoferax sp.
AAGGCGCTGGGCAGGTCACCAGCCAGTCGCTCTCGCTGCTGGCGCAGGCGCGGATGCGCCACCGGGATCGACGCGATCAGTGCCCGGGTGTAGGGATGCACCGGCGCCCGGTACAGCGAGCGCTTGTCGGCGATCTCGACGATCTTGCCCAGGTACATCACGGCCACGCGGTCGCTGATGTGCTTGACCACCGACAGGTCATGTGAGATGAACAGGTAACTCAGCCCCAGGTCACGCTGCAGGTCCTGTAGCAAGTTGACGATCTGGGCCTGTACCGACACATCGAGCGCGGATACGGCCTCGTCGCAGACGATGAAGCGCGGATGGGTGGAGATGGCGCGGGCAATGCCCAGGCGCTGCCGTTGGCCGCCGGAGAACTCATGCGGGTACAACTTGGCCTGCGCCGCCGACAGGCCGACCATCTCCAGCAACTCGGCCGCACGCTGTGTGAGCCCGGGACCATTGCGCGCGCCCTGGATGCGCAAGGGCTCCAGGATGATGTCCTGGGCGCGCATGCGCGGATTGAGCGACGCCTGCGGATCCTGAAACACGATCTGCAAGGCGCGCCGCGCTGCGCGCAGGGCCGATGGATCCAGTGCCGCCAGATCGACACCGTCCAGGCGCACGCTGCCGGCGGTCGGCTCGATCAGACGCACCAGGAGCTTGGCCACAGTGGACTTGCCGCAGCCGGACTCGCCGACGAGGCCAAGGGTTTCGCCAGCGCCAATGCTGAAGGACACGCCGTCAACGGCGCGCACCTTCCCGATCTCGCGCGGGATCAGCAGGCCTTCCTTGACCGGATAGTGCTTCGTCAGTCCTTCGACGACGACAAGTGGCGCGGCACTCACTGGAACACCTCGCCCGCCGGCTGCGGTAATGAGCACCTCGGGAGCGGCCCGAAGGTGCTCATGGCAATGACCCCGGTCCTGCGACGTCGCCGTGGAAACAGGCGACGCGCTGCCCGCCGCCGAACTCCACCAATGGCGGCTTGGCAGCCGTACACGCGTCCGTGCGGCGCCCGCAGCGTGGCGCAAACCGGCAACCTGGCAGTATCTGCGACAACTGTGGCAATACGCCAGGAATGGTGGTGAGTCGCGCCTCCTCGCGTTCCAGGCTTGGCGTGGAGCCAAGCAAACCCACGGTGTAGGGATGGCGCGGCGTGCTGAACACGGCGTCCACCGTGCCCTGCTCGGCGACACGGCCGGCGTACATCACCAGCACACGATCCGCGAACTCGGCGATCACACCCATGTTGTGCGTGATGATGACCACGGCCATGCCGGTGTCGCGCTGAATGTCGCGCAGCAGATCCAGCAATTGCGCCTGTATCGTCACATCCAGCGCAGTGGTCGGCTCGTCGGCCAACAGCAGTCGCGGAGAGCACGCCAGTGCAATGGCGATCATCACGCGCTGGCGCATGCCGCCCGAAAGCTGGTGCGGGTAGTCATCGAGGCGTTGCCCGGCCATCGCGATGCCGACCCGGTCGAGCAGCCCGATGGCGCGTTTGCGCGCATCGGCCTTGCTGATACTTTCGTGCGCGCGAATGGTCTCCGTGATCTGGTCACCGATGCGGAACACCGGGTTGAGCGAGGTCATGGGCTCCTGGAAAATCATTCCGATGGACGGGCCACGCAGCGAGCGCAGCGCCTTCTTTGGCAGCCCCACGATCTCGCGCCCGTCGAAACGGATCGAGCCCGATGCGATGCGCCCCGGCGGATCGGGAAGCAACCCCAGGATGGACAGGGCAGTCACGCTCTTGCCCGATCCGCTCTCGCCCACAATTCCCAATACCTCGCCGGGCGCAACGTCGAAGCTGACGTCATCGACGGCCGCGAACACACCGGTCTCGGTTCGAAAGGTCGTAGTCAACCCGCGCACGGACAAAATCGGTTCGCCCATCAGCCTTGCTCGATCTTGAGACGGGGATCCAGAACATCACGCAAGCCGTCCCCCAGCAGGTTGACACCCAGCACGGTGACCGCAATGGCCGCGCCAGGCATAAAGGTCAACCACCAGGCTTCGCGGATGTAGCCGCGCCCCTCGGCGATCAGGATGCCCCAACTCGGCTGCGTGGGCGGAGCGCCCAGCCCGAGGAAACTCAGTACCGCCTCGGACAGCACGGCGTACGCAAACACAAAACTCAGCTGCACGATCAGCGGGGCCATGCAGTTGGGCAGGATGTGGCGAAACAGAATATGCCAGTGCGAGGCGCCCGATACCCGTGCCGAGTGCACGTAGTCAAGCTCGCGCACCACCAGCACGGAGGCGCGCAGGATGCGTGCGGTGCGCGGGATGTAGACCACTGACAGCGCGATGACTACCGTGGTCGGCGACGGGCCCAGGGCCGCGGCGATGCCAATCGCCAGCAACACGGAGGGGAAGGCCATCAACGCGTCCGCCAGCCGCATCAACGGGCCGTCGAGCCGGGAGAAGTACCCGGCTATCGCTCCGAGAAAAACACCAAAACTGGCATTCAGAACGACGACCCAGAACCCGATCATGAGGCTGAGCTGCCCGCCATGCAACACGCGGCTGAGCACCGAGCGCCCCAGGTTGTCGGTGCCTAGCGGGAAGTCCCACGACGGCGGCTTGAAGCGCATCCGAACCGCCAGCTTGTTCGGGTCGCCGCTGCCCAGCCAGGGTGCCAACAGGGCCAGCAACACCATGCTGCCGAACAACACGGCGCCAATGACGAAGGCGCGGTGGCGCAGCAGTCGTCCCAACGTGCCCCGTGCCAGGGATTCGCGCAAACCGGCCATCTCAGCGTGCCCCGCCCACCCGCACCCGCGGATCAAACCAGGCATACGCCAGATCCACCAGGATGTTGAGCAGCATCAGTGCGGTGGCTACAAACAGCAGGCCGCCCTGAATCATCGGATAGTCCCGTCGCAGGATCGCGTTGCCCAGCAGGGCACCCATGCCGGGCACGGAAAACACCGTCTCCACAATGATGGAGCCAGACAACAGCACCGAAAAGATAAGGCCCACCACGGTGACGACCGGGATCGCCACGTTGGCCATCGCGTGTTTGGCGATGACTGCGAACTCGCTCAGGCCCTTGGCGCGCGCCGTACGTACATAGTCCTGGCGCAATACCTCCAGCAACGCCGAGCGTGTGATGCGCGCCAGCAAACCGATCTGCAACATCGCCAGCGACACGGCTGGCAAGGTGACGCTGCGCAACCAGCCAGTGAGACTGGTCGATGGCTCTACATAACCACCCGTGGGGAACCAGCCCAGATGCACCGAAAACAACAGGATCAATACCAGCCCGAGCCAGAAGTTAGGCAGGGACACACCCACCAGCGCGACCGTCATCGCCGTCTGGTCGACCCAGGTGTTGTGCCGCAAGGCCGCCAGCACACCGATGGACAGGCCCACCAGCAGGGTGATGACCATGGAATACATCGCCACCGCCACGGTGGCCGGAAGTCGCTCGATGATTGCGTCCCGCACGGGCTGCCCCAACATCAGCGATCGGCCCAGGTCCCCGCGCGCAAGGTTGCTGTAGAAGCTCAGGACCTGTATATGAAAGGGCCTGTCCAGCCCCAGGTTCTTGCGGATCACCTCGATTTCGGCGGCGGTGGCATTGGTGCCGCCCATCACCACCGCCGGGTCGCCCGGCACCAGTTTGATCAGGCCAAAGGACAACAGGCTGACCAGCAGCAGCAGGGGAATGCACTGCACCAGTCGCTTGATCAAGTAGGCGATCATGCTCAAAAACCCCGGGGCAGGCGCGTCGTCGCGCCCGCCCTGCTGTCAATGAAGCCAGCGGTCAACACTCAGTTGGTCAGCCACACGTTGGACAGGCGCGGCGTGTAGTAGGCCTTGTAGCCTTCCACATTGGAACGCACTGCCTGCGTCTTCGGAGCCACGCCGAACGGAATCGCCATCACCTGGTCCAGCGCAATGCGCTGGGCGCGTGCAAATGCGGCCTGGCGTGCTGGCAGCGTGGGCGCAGTATTGATGTCGTTGAATGCAGCCATATAGCCCGGGTCGACCTTGTTGTCCTTGGGCTTGTAGACCGGGTTCGGCTCGGCCATCTGGCGCAGGGTCTGCGGGCCACCGAGGGCAATCACCGTGACCCAGCCGGTAAAGAACACGTTCCAGCCGGTGGTCTCTTTCTGGCTGCGCTGCAACGCTGCCGGCCAGTCCAGCACGACCAGTTCGGCGTTCATGCCGGCCGCCTTGAGCTGCTCGGCCATGACCAGGGCAGTGTTGTACATCACCGGGAAATCACGGTTCGTCAGCAGCTCGATCTTTTCGCCCTTGTAGCCGCCTTCCTGCAGCAGCTGGCGGGCCTTGGCGCGGTTCTTCTGGTTCAGCAACTCCTTGCCCGCGTCGGTGAAGTACTGCTGGCCGGGAAACTGGAAACCGGGATTGAGCTTGTACTGGCCCTCATGGGCCGCCTCCATGATTTCGTCGAAATCCATCGCGGCGAGCATCGCCTGGCGTACCTTGGGGTTGTCGGTGGGCGGCGCCGAAAAGTTCGGGTAAGCGACGTTCATCCAGAAGGTTTCCAGGCGTTCGAGCTTGATCGCCTTGTTGTCGCGCAGGCGCTTTTGCGACGCCGCCGGTACATCCTCCACGGCATGGATTTCGCCGACTTCCAGCGCCGCCGTGCGGGCGGCGGCCTCCGTCATCATGCGAAAGGTCACCGTATCGACACAGGCGCGCTTGTTGCCGCCATAACCGGTCATCTGGTTGTGCCGCGTATCCGGCTTGTAGCCATCGAAGCGACGCAGCTTGACGAAACTGTCGGCGCGAAACTCCTCCAGCCGGAACGGGCCGGTGCCCACCACGGGCAACTGCTGCGCCGCGGCCTGCGCGTTCTCCGCCGGAACGATGACGATTGGCACGGTGAACGAGGACAGCGCCTCAATGAACAGCGGGCGCGCTTCCTTGAGCGTGATGACAAAGGTGTTGGCGTCGGGAGTTGTCCACTTGTCCACCGGGTCGAGGATGGAGCGGTCCACACCGACGCGCTTGTAGCGCTCGAACGAGGCGATCACGTCGGCCGAGGTCATCGTCTTTCCATTGTGGAACTGGATGCCCTGGCGCAGCTTGAACGTGTAGTTCTTGCCATCTGGACTGACCGTCATGCTCTCGGCCAGTTCCAGCACCGGACTCATGTTCTCGTCCCGCGTGACCAGGGACTCGTAGATGTTCAAGGCGACGTTGCGGGTCGCGCCAGCGTTCGAGGTGTGCTGGTCGAGACCCGGCACTTTGGACTCGAGCGCAAAAATCAAGTCGCCGCCGGTGCGCGGGCATCGGAACGCCTGCGCCTGTGCCTGCCCGGCTATCGCCGCCAGAAGAACCGTCGCGCTCGCCAGTGCGAGACCTTGTTGGGATATCCGTTTCGTCAACATTTGCAATTACTCCTTCAGTAAGTGCCGCCTGGTGGCAGCGTTTGGGGTCCTGTCCATCTCGCTCTTCAACCGGTGCGCCTTCGTCTGGGGAACGGGGGCCGAGGAAGCCTTGGGCGCAAAAACGACTGGAAGCAAACGCCTGCGCCATGGAAAGCGGCCGTCTTCAAGTCGCCTGAGGAGGGCACGGGCACTCTCCTCTCCAAGCTGGAAGGCGGGCGAGAACACCGTGGTGAGCTCAGGGCTTGCATACCGCCAGAAATCGAAACCGTTGAAGCCGGTGACCCGCACGTCCAGCGGAACACGGCGTCCGCGCGCGCCGAGCAGCTTCATCGCGGCAATCGCCATGCGGTCGTTGCCACCGATGACAACATCGGGCACGCCATGCCTTTCAATATGCAGGGAGAAGGCGGCCTGCGTGTCATCGAAGCCCTCGTCGCCACACCGCAACACATGAAACGCCGGTGGCTGGGCCATCGGTTCGAGCACGGAACGGACTCCCGCCTCGCGCCGCTCCATTGCGGCCCAGGAAACCGAAGGCAGCAGCATTACGGCGTGTTTGCAGACGCGCTGGAACAGATGGTGGGCGATCTCCGCACCGCCGCCGGCATCATCCTGGGTCAGCGAGCAGCCGTCGACGATGGAGTCGGGCAGTTCGTCCTGGATCAGCACCAGGGGTTGACCCAGCGCCGCGACCTGGGTAATCGTCTTGCGGCGCTGGGCTGGGGGGCCCGATGTGAGCAGGCAAATGCCATCACTCTCGATGCGCCGCAGCAGCGGCAGAGTGGACAGCCCGGACAGGGATGCTCCTTGAAGTGCGATGGAGTATCCGGCGACCTGCAACACGTCGTTGAGGCCGGCCAGCATCGCGGCGGTGAACGGGTCGGACAGGTAGTGCGCAGACGGGTCTACGATGATTACGCCCACTGTCATGCGGCGGTTGGTGCGCAGATGCCGGGCATTCGCATTGGGCCGATAGTCAAGCTGCTCGCAGGCCGCCAGCACACGGGCAAACATCTCGCTGCCGACCTGGCCTTTGCGACCGTTGATCACGTTGGAGACCGTCATCGGCGTCGTACCTGCCGCCCGGGCCACGTCACGCAGCGTCACCACTGCGCCAGGTGCGACAGTCTGGGGAACTCTGGCGCCGCGTTTGAACATCAGTGGGACTCCCGCGGCACATAGTCTCCGGAGCCTCCAACCAGGAAGTCGAGGTCGACACCTTGATCGGCCTGCAGCACGTGGTCGAAATAAAGCTTTTCCCAGCCGCGCGTATGCGGCGACTGGAAGGCCGCCAAGGCTGCGCGCCGACGCGCGAGTTCATCGTCCGGCACATCCAGATGCAGGCGCCGCGCCTCGACATCGAGTTCGATCCAGTCACCCGTTTCAACCAGCGCCAGCGGCCCGCCGGCAGCGGCTTCCGGGGCGACATGCAACACGACCGTGCCGAATGCGGTACCGCTCATACGCGCGTCGGAAATGCGTACCATGTCGGTCACTCCAAGTTGCAGCAGCTTGGCCGGAATCGGCAGGTTGCCGATCTCTGCCATACCGGGATAACCGCGCGGCCCGCAGTTCTTCAACACCAGGATGCTGTTCGCGTCGACCTGCAGCCCGGGATCGTGGATGCGCTTCTTGAGGTCGTCGGCATCGCTGAAAGTGACGGCCTGCCCGCGGTGCTGCATCAACGCCGGCGTCGCAGCCGAGGGCTTGATCACGGCACCGCCCGGCGCCAGGTTGCCGCGCAATACGGCGATGCCACCTTGCGGCTTGAAGGGCTTGCCCAACTCAAAGATGACGTTGCGGTCGAACACTTGCGCATCAGCTATGCCTTGCCCGATCGTGGTGCCCGCCACGGTGGGCTGGTCCAGGTCGAGGAAGGACGCGATCTCACGCAGCACAGCCGGCACGCCACCGGCGTAATAGAAGTCCTCCATCAGGTATTTACCGGATGGCATCAGATTCACCAGACAGGGTATCTCGCGGCCATACCGGTCCCAGTCGTCAAGACCAAAGTCCACGCCCAGCCGGCCGGCCAGCGCGATCAGATGTAAGACGGCATTGGTGGAGCCTCCCAGCGCAGCGTTCAGGCGCACTGCGTTGGCGAACGCGGGCTTGGACAGCACCTGCGACAGGCGCAGGTTTTCGTGCACCATCTGCACGGCGCGCCGACCCGCCTCAAACGCGAGCGCCTGGCGCCGGGCATCGACTGCCGGGATCGCCCCGTTTTGCGGTAGTGCCACGCCCAGGCCCTCGTACAGACTGGCCATAGTGGAGGCAGTGCCCATGGTCATGCAGGAGCCGGCGCTGCGCGACATCGCCGCCTCGGCCGCCATGAACGCCTCCATCGTCATGGTTCCAGCGGCCACCGCGTCCTTGAAACGGATCACATCCGTGCCCGAGCCGAGTGTGCGCCCCTCATAACGGCCGGAGAGCATCGGCCCGCCCGAGACCAGCAGCGTTGGCAGATCAACGCTGGCTGCACCCATCAGACAGGCGGGTGTCGTCTTGTCGCAGCCAGCCAGCAGCACCACGCCATCCATCGGCTGCGAGCGGATCGAGGCCTCCACATCCATGCTGGCCAGATTTCGGAACAACATCGTGGTCGGGCGCATCAGCGGTTCGGACAGCGATGTCACCGGAAACTCCAGCGGAAAACCGCCTGCTTCGTAGACACCGCGTCTGACGTGCTCCGCCAGCGCGCGCAGGTGCCCGTTGCACGGCGTGAATTCGGACCAGGTGTTGCAGATGCCGATGACCGGCTTGCCGTCGAACATGCGCGCTGCGTGGCCCTGGTTCTTCATCCAGCTGCGGTAAATGAAGCCGTAGGAATCCTGGCGCGCGAACCACTCGTCGCTGCGCAGCCCATTCGGGCGCTTGGGATCGGGCGTGGTCTTGTCGTCAGCCATGTGGATCGCCTTTAGCTGGAGAGCCCACCGTGCCACCAGTGGGCGGTCGGGTCGGAGTGCAGGATCTGGTCAATCGTGTCCTGCGTCACACGGGGCAGGCCGGAGCCAGCGATCACCGCGTTGACGTTCTTCAGTCCGGCGATCGAGTCGGCCACCGTCGTGAAAGGAAAATCCGTGCCCCAGAAGATCTTGTTGCGGTTGGCGATCGTGTATTCCTGCGCGCAGACCAGAATATTCCAGTACTGCCAGGGACGGTAATACAGTGCCGAGACCTCGCAATAGACATTCGGGTTCTTGCGCGCCACGACGATGCATTCCTCGTACCAGGGATGGCCCATGTGGGCCATCACCATCTTCAGGTCGGGGTGCCGGTTGGCGATAGTGTCTATGTCGAGCGGGCGACCAAGGTGCACCGGCGCATTGGCGCCATAGGTGGTGCCCATGTGCATGGTCAGCGGGAGATTGTGTTTGACCAGATACTGGTAGACCGGCTCCAGCCGCGGGTCGAGCAGCGATACCCCGTTGTATATGGGGCCGAACTTGACGCCCTTGAGCTTGAGGTCTTCGATGGCATGCACCAGCAGGTCCATATAGTCGGGCATGCGCGGGTCCATGCAGGCAAAGCCGATGAATTTTTTGGGGGCGCGGGCCACCAGGCGGGCGGTTACCTCGTCGTCTCCGTCGATGCCGATCGAATCCTTGTAGCGCAGCGAAAAGACGATGGCCCGGTCCACATCGCGCATGGCGTTGAAGACGATGTCCGGGTTGGCGGGCAACTCGACCGCATCGGCGCGGGCAAATTGCGTGACCTCCAGGTGCAGCGGCAGGATCTGTGCATCCTCGTAAACGTTCACATGGCAATCGACGATCATGGAAATTGCTCCTTCTTCACAAAATGCCGTAACGGGCGAATACGTCCGCCAACCTGTCACCGCGTTGCAGATCGCGCAGTGTGTTCCGCTCTCCGTTGACCTTCTCGAAGGCCAGCGCCAGCACGCGTGCTTCGGCTTCTTGCGGAATCACCACGACACCGTCCGCGTCACCAAAGATCAGGTCCCCGGGGCGCACCGATACACCGGCGCATTCGATGGGCACGTCGAGCGCCATGATCTTGCCCCGGCCCTTGGAATCGAGCGGAGCGATGCCGCCATGGAACACCGGAAATTCCATCGCCTTGATCGGTTTGATGTCGCGCACACAGCCATCCATCAGTGCGCCAGCGGCGCCGCGTACCTTTGACGCGGTCGACAGCAACTCGCCCCAGGGTGCAACCCGCTCTGGATTGGAGCAGGCAAACACTGGAATCTGACCGGGCGCAAGGCTGTCGATCAGCGCTATCTCCAATTCGTACGGGTTCGAACCCTCAACGACCTCGTAAACCTCCATGAATGCCGCAGTGCGCGCCCGCCCCACCATGACGCTGCCCTCGTCCAGCGGGCGGATCCGCGACGGCAGCGCCTGGTGCATCAGGCCGCACTGGTCGAGGCAGTCCGACAACACAGAAGCGAACAGTTTTGCGCGGATATCGTCGGTGCTGTAGCTCATGCTGCCACCTCTGGTCGACGGTTTGCCGCCCGTTGCACATGGATCAGCTGTTCGGCCGTGCTCAGGCCCGCTGGCAGATCGCGTGGCCGGCGGCCGACACCATCCACGCTGGCCGTGGTTGCCGCTTTGGCATACAGCTTAGGCGGAAGGCGCGGATCGTGGCGCTCGGCCAGGCGCTGCGGAATCTCCGTCCACTCCGACGTGCGTGGTGTCGCCGCGTGGCCGAAATAGAGATGGATGGTGCGGCGCTCGCGCGACCCCAGCTTGAGTTTGCCGGCATGGATACAACGCGCGTGAAAAACGAACGCCGATCCGGCCGCTCCCAATGCATCAAACTCCATGCCGGGTTGCACGTCGTCGGTACGCATGTCGACACCCGGTCCATGGGTACCGGGCACGATGCTGAAGCAATGGTCGTCTGGCCCCACATCCGTCAGGTAATACACCACGGATATTGCATCGATCTCATGACGCCTCTCGTAGGCGCGAATAATGTCGCGATGCCAGCCTTTGAGTTCACCGACGTTATCGGTGGGTTTGCGCTGCATCAGGGCCAACTCCTCGAACGCCAGGTCCGGTCCGATCAGGCGTTCGAGCAGGGCGAACATGCGGGCGTTCTCGATGACACCGTCAAACGCATCGGTGCGGGGCAACACGTCTGGCGCTGTGATGAAACTCTCGCTGAAGTTGGCCCAATCTTCCGGATGTCGGGCCAGATGGGTCTTGAATGCAGCGTCCACTGCAAGCACCTGGGTGGCTTCCAGGGCATTCGGCACGATCAGGAATCCGTCGCGCTCGAACGCCGCGTGTGCCGCATCCAGATCGAGCAGTTCATTGGCAATCGTCTTGGTCACGCTGGTCATGGGGTGCTCCTCAGGTGGAAGGTTTTTGCGCGATGCAGCTGCGCCGTCGCGAGGTCGAGGCTGCGGCGAGAAATTCGGGCTTCAGTGTGGTGCCAAGTCCGCTCCCGTTCAAGGGGTACAGGCGCCCCTTATCGATCACCGGCAACTCGGTTACCACGTCTGCATACCACCCTCGCAGGTAGGCGCGCACCGTTTCCTGGATCATCGCGGTCGGTGCCCACATCGACAGGTGCGTGCCGGCCACGTAACCGACCGGGCCGGTGCAGTCATGCGCGGCGACCGGCAACTGCGCCGCCGCCGCCATTTCGCAGATGGCGCGCGCCTGGGTCACGCCGCCGCACCAACCGGGATCGAAACACACGATACCGGGTGCACCGGAGCCAATCAGTGGCGCAAACGATGCGGCCGGAGCCAGTGTCTCGGACGCCAACAGCGGGACGCGGGTAAAGCGGGACAGCTCCTGCAGGGCACGGGTGTCGTCCATGCGCACCGGGTCTTCGATCCACAGGGGATCGACTGTTTCTACCGCACGGATGATCTGCTTGGCACTGGTCAGATCCCACAGTGCGTGCATTTCGACCATCAGGTCCATCTCGGCGCCGACCGCGGCACGGATGCGCTGGAACACCCTCAGGCCGTGCTGAATTTGCGCGCCGGTGATGCCAACACCGCGATTGGCAAAAGCCGCCCGGTCGAATGGCCATATCTTCATGCCGGTGATACCCTCGGCCAGCAGCTCCCGCGCCAGGCGTTCGGGTTCGTGTTCGAAGGCGTGCAGGTCATCCAGCGCCTGCAACTCCCGGTCGCGGCCGAACCAGGAATCGACATCGGGCGAGCGTGCCTTGGTCACATAGTGCGGCCCGGCACAGGTGTTGTAGATGCGAATCGAGTCGCGGGCGCGCCCACCCAGCAGGGTGTGCAGGGGCAGTCCGGCTTTCTGTCCGAGGCAGTCCCAGAGGGCGATGTCGAGTGCGGCAGCGGCACGCATCTCTACACCCGAAGACGCATAACCGACCGGATACCGCGTCAGCTCGCGATTGATGGCGCCGATTTGGGTGGCGTCACGGCCCAGCACCAGCGGGGCGACGATCTCATGCAAGAAGGTATCTACGGCGCCCGGCGCGAAGAAAGCTTCACCCAGACCAGAAAACCCCGCGTCGGTCTCGACGACCAGCCACAACAGGTTGTCGTTCTCGCGGGACCGGATCGTTTCGAGCGCGGCGATGTGCATGCGTAGAGGGATGCTAAAGCGGTTGGGTACATTGTTGACTTTATCGATATAGGCGTCAACAAAGGGTTTTCCCTTGTCCTGTCGGGGCCGCAGGCTTCCCGAGCGTACGATTGCGCTATCGACTTCGGTTGCTGTAGAGCAAGCGCAGTTGGGCCGGTCGGCGAAAGGATTGCGCAACTACGGGCGACGCTGGTGCGACCGACGGTTCAGTCTTGGGGCAAGCCTTGTCAACCAGAGGGCCGCCGTGCCGCCGCAGTCGAAGGGAGCACAATGGCGTTTGAAATGCCTAACGCGATCATGCTCGCCCATGTGCAGTTTACATTCACGGTGAGTTTTCACATCCTGTTCCCGGCGATCACGATCTGGCTGGCGAGGTACCTGGCGCTGCAGCACCCAAGCGCGAGTTGATCGCCACCGGCGGCGGCGCACCTGCTCAGAAAGGCACCATGTCATACCTGGATGACCCGCGCGTTTTGTTTGCCGCTGAGCGTACGTTATTGGCCTGGCAGCGCACCACCATCGCACTGATGGGCTTCGGCTTTGTCATCGAACGCTTCGGCCTGTTCCTGCGCATGGTCAGCGGCGAGACCGTCAGTGCTTCCCAGCGCGGCTTCTCGCTGTGGATGGGCGTGGGTCTGCTGATCGTCGGCGGCGGCGTCGCCGTGGTCTCGGCCTGGCAGTTCCGCAATGTCGTGCGCGGCCTGGGCGAAAAAGAAATTCCGCGCGGCTACTGGACTCAGCTTGGAGTCTGGCTCAACTATCTGTTGGCTGGCGTCGCGCTGGCTTTGGCCGTGCACTTCGTATGGGCCGCATGATCGTACTGGGTAGCGGGCATGCCGACTCCAGCAAGGAGCACGCCACCCGCATGAATGGATGAAATACACGCAGCGCATTTACACTGCCCTGCGTATGACAACACCCCAACGTCTGGGCGCTATCGATGCCCTGCGCGGCTGCGCCATGGTCTGGATGACGCTGTACCATTTTGCCTTCGACCTGAGTTATTTCGGTTTCTGGAAGCAGGACTTCTACCGGGATCCGCTCTGGACCTGGCAGCGCAACTGCATCCTCGGCCTGTTTCTGCTGTGTGTCGGCCTTGGTCAGTCTGTCGCGGCAGCACAGGGCCAGACCTGGGGCCGGTTTTGGCGGCGTTGGTGGCAGGTGGTGGCCAGTGCGGCGTTGGTGAGTTTTGTCTCTTGGCTGATGTTTCCGCGCAGCTTTATCTACTTTGGCGTATTACACGGCGTGGCCGTGATGTCGCTGATCGCCCGCCTGAGCGCCGGGCGAAGCATTCCGGTACTGCTTGCGTTTGCTTGTATTGCACTTGTGCTGCCTTTGGCTGCGTCCTGGCTGCTGCAGGGCAGCAGTGTGGCGGTAGCATTCAACACGCCGCTGCTTAACTGGCTGGGCTTCATCACCAGCAAACCGATCACGGAAGACTATGTGCCGCTGCTGCCATGGATGGCAATGGTGTGGTGTGGCATGGCCGCTGGCCAGTGGCTACTAGCGCATGCCCCGCAGCGGCTGGACGGGAAAGTCACAGGCTTGGGCAAGTTTCTTAGCGCGCTAGGGCGCTGGAGCCTTACGTACTACCTGCTGCACCAACCGCTGATGATCGGAGCGTTGATGGCGTTTGCGTTGCTTACTCGATCTTCGCCTTAGCGCGCAACTCTTGCTGGAAACGCGCCAGCTTTTGCTGCGCGAGTTGTTGCGAGATCTGCGGCTTGACTTCTTCAAACTTGGGCAGTTGCGGGTTGCGCACATCGTCGAGCCGAATCACGTGGAAGCCAAACTGCGACTTGACCGGGGTCTCGGTCAGTTTGCCCTTTTCCAGTGCCACCATCGCCTCCGAGAACTCCTTCACGTAACTGCCCGCCGGTGCCCAGTCCAGATCACCGCCATTGGCACCAGAGCCCGGGTCCTTGGACGACTTCTTTGCGATGTCCTCGAACTTGCCGCCTTTTTTCAGGCTCGCGATGATGGCCTTCGCTTCGGCTTCTTTTTCGACCAGTATGTGGCGCGCCTTGTATTCCTTGACATTGTTGGCGGTGGCAAACTTGTCATATTCAGCCTTGGCTTCTGTGTCCGAGACCGGGTTCTGGTTCTGGAACTCGTTGAACAGTTCGCGAATCAACAGGGACTGGCGTGCCAGTTCCATCTGCACCTTGAAGTCGTCGCTGACGTCGAGGGAGCGTTTTTGCGCTTCCTGCATGAAGATCTCGCGGGTGATCACTTCCTCGCGCAGTTGGCCCTGCATCTCGGGCGTCACGGCGCGGCCCGACTTTACCACCTGCTGTGCCAGCGCCTCCACGCGCGCCGTGGGCACCGCTTTGCCGTTCACGATGGCAATGTTCTGCGCCAGCGCGGGCAGGGCAGCGAAAGTACTTATGGCCGCTGCGAGCAGGGTGAGTGTCAGTGTCTTGTTCATGGGTTCCCTCGTACGATCTGGTTTGGTTGGATGACAGCCAATGGCAGAAGTTGCACTTGGCCCTTGGTGATCAATGGGTTTCAATGGCCAGCGCGTGCAGTCCTGCGGCAATGAAATCTTCCAAAGCATCATACACAAGCCGGTGGCGTTGCACGCGCGACTTGCCGATGAAGAGATTAGAGCTGATGCGCACCCGAAAATGGGTACCCGAACCGGTGCCATTGGCGCCGACATGACCAGCGTGGTCGGCACTCTCATCGCGCACCGTCAAGGAAGTCGGCTGCAACACCTCGCGCAAACGTTGCTCTAATGCGGTAGCGGTAGGGCCCATCGTCAACCCCCGGTTTTGGGCTCGTCGGCTTTCAGGTGAGGAGTGATGTAGAGGCCCTGGGCAACCAGAAAGGCCACCGGGAACAGATAACCCCACAACTTGAAGTCGACCCAGGCCTCGGTGCTGAAAAAAGTGGCGACGTAGGCGTTGATCAGCGCCATGAAGACGCAATAGGCAATCCAGGCGAGGTTCAGGCGCATCCACACCCGGTCTGGCAAATCCAGTTGCGAACCCAGCATCAGCTTGAGAAAACTCTTCTTGAACACCCATACCGCCAAGCCAAGTCCTATCGCCATCGCGGCATACAGGAAGGTCGGTTTCCATTTGATGAAGCGTTCGTCATGTAGCCACAAGGTGAGCGCACCAAACACCAGGATCAGTGCCAACGTCGCCTTCTGCATGCCCGTAATCTTGCGGTCGATCGCATAGATGAAGCCGGTTTGAAGCACGCTGGCTGCCATCAAGACGGCTGTGGCGGCATAAATATCGTAAAACTTGTAGGCCCCGAAGAAAAGCAGGATCGGGACAAAGTCGATCAGGATCCTCATGTCGGCTTGAAACCCAAGGACGCGGAGTTCATGCAGTAACGCAAGCCGGTCGGTGCCGGCCCGTCGGGGAACACATGGCCGAGGTGGGCGCCGCAGTCGGCGCAATGCACTTCGGTGCGTTTCATCCACAAGAGACCGTCCACCTTGGTCCCTACCGCTGCGTCGCTGATGGGCTGGAAGTAGCTCGGCCAGCCGGTGCCAGAGTCGAACTTGGTGTCGGCATCGAAAAGGGGCTTGTCGCAACAGATGCAGGTGTAGGTTCCCTTGCCCTTCTGGTCGGCGTATTTGCCGCTGAAGGCACGCTCGGTGGCTTCGTGGCGCGCTACCTCAAAAGCCATCGGCTCGGCGCCTTTGTCCTGCAACAGCGCTTTCCACTGTGCATCGGTTTTTTCGATTTTGTAGGTCATGGCAGGATTTTCGCTCAGGAATTTCAGGAAGAACAACTGATCTCGATACCGGACGCCCAGTCGGGCGGGAAATCCGCATAGGACTCAAATCCGGGATGCTCCGAAAACGGGTCTGCCAGCAGCATCTGCAGAATGGACAGGCCCGAGTAGTCGCGTTGTTTGGCCAATTGGATAACCTGTTCGCCAAGATGGTTCCGCAACACAAACTTCGGATTGGTCGCCAACATCTGGCGCGCTGGATCGGGCGCCGTGCCCAGCCCCAACCGCTGCCGGTACTGCGCAAGCCAGCCGTCAAGTGCCGGGCGGTCCAGCAACAGGTCGCGTAGCGGTTCAAAGTCGTTCATGCGTACGGCGTGGCTCAAACGGCGCCAGAAAATGGTGTAGTCGACTTTTTCCGCAGCCAGCAGTTGCAGGACGCGCTCGATCAAACCCTGGTCTTCCTCACGGGTCTCGTTCCAGCCCAGTTTGGCGGACATTTTCTGCTGCAGGGCCTGCGCAAACACAGTCTTGTAACTCTGCAGCGCGGCCAGTGCCTGCTCTTGCTCACCGACCAAGGGCAACAAAGCCTGGCCCAGGCAAAACAGATTCCAGTAGGCGATGTTGGGTTGCCGGTTGTAGGAATAACGGCCCTGGTTATCCGAGTGATTGCAAATGTGGGCGGGGTTAAACCCGTCCAGAAACTGGAATGGGCCGTAGTCGATGGTCAGCCCGAGGATACTCATGTTGTCGGTGTTCATCACACCGTGGCAAAACCCGACCGCCTGCCAGTCGGCCAGCAAACGCGCCGTGTGTTCACTGACGCTTTCGAGCAGCGCGGCATAGGCATTGCCGCCGAAGCGAACCGTGCCCCGGCAGTCGGGGTAGAAGCGGTCGATCACGTAATCGGCCAAGGTCTTGAGATGCGCGGTCTGGCCGCTGTAGGAGAAGTGCTCGAAATGGCCAAAGCGCAAAAAGCTTGGCGCGACCCGCGTCACTACGGCCGCAGTTTCGACTTCCTCGCGCCGTACGCGGGCGTCGGAGCCGGTCACCGCAAGGGCTCGGGTGGTGGGGATACCAAGCCCGTACATGGCTTCGGAGCACAGGAATTCGCGGATTGAACTGCGCAACACCGCCCGGCCATCGCCCATGCGCGAGTACGGCGTGAGGCCGGCTCCCTTGAGCTGAATCTCCTGTGAGTCGCCGCGGTCCGTATCCAGTTCACCGAGCAGGATGGCGCGCCCGTCTCCAAGCTGGCCAGCCCATTGCCCGAACTGGTGGCCGCTGTAGACGCTGGCCAGCGGCTCGGATCCGGTGGCAATGCTGTTGCCAGTCCAGGTGGCCAGGGCCTGCGGCGACGACAGCCATGTGTCGTCGAGTCCAAGTTCAGCCGCCAGCGCCGGGTTGGTGCCCACCCAGTATGGCTGGGGCAGGGCAGTTGGCGTAAGCCGGGTGAAAAAAGTCGGGTCCAGACGGGCGAAGCGATTGTTCCAGCGCAGCGGCTTGAGTACCTCGGCTCCGCCCGGCGCGGTTGGCCGTGGCGCGTAGTCCAGAGCGGAGGAAACATTGGTGTCCATTGCCGTAATTGTCCCGCAGTTGACCATCCTTGCCGCACCGAGGGCATTTACGGGGGTCTGGGCCCCCTGGCATGCGCAATACTCGTAGTTTGGCGGTCCAGCGCTGGCGCCGTTCCCACC
>JAJAZK010000444.1 GCA_026785765.1 Rhodoferax sp.
CCCCCCCCCCCCGCGCGGGGGCCGCCCCGCGGCCGCCCCCGGGGGGGGGCCCCCGGCGGGGGGGGCCCGCGGGGGGGCCGGGGGGGGCCCCCGCCGGCCCCCCGCGAAGGTGGTGGCGCAGATCGAGGCCGCTGGCGGCCGCGCCCTGGCCAACTGCGACGACATCTCAACGCCCGCCGGTGCGCAGCGCCTGGTCGACGCCGCGCTGCAGACCTATGGCCGGCTGGACGTGCTCATCAACAACGCCGGCATCCTGCGCGACAAGACGCTGCACAAGCAGGACCCGGCCGACTTCGAGGCCGTGGTGCGTGTGCACCTGCTTGGCTCGGCCTGGTGCTCGCGCGCAGCGCTCGTGCCCATGCAGGCGCAGCAGTACGGCCGCATCGTCATGACCACCTCGGCCGCAGGCCTGTACGGAAACTTCGGCCAGAGCAACTACAGTGCCGCCAAGCTGGGCGTGGTGGGCCTCATGCACACGCTCAAGGCCGAAGGCGCGAAGTACGGCATCTGCGTCAACACGATCGCGCCGGTGGCGCTGACGCGCATGACCGAAGGCTTGCCCTTTGCGCGCATGGTGGACGAGGCAACGCCCGACCGCGTGGCCGCCGGCGTGGCCTGGCTGGCCAGCTCGGCCTGCAAGGAAAGCGGCGTCATCCTGGCCGCGGGGGCCGGCTATTTTTCAACCGTGCGCATCGTCGAAGGGCAGGGCCTGCATGCGCCGGTTGACTCGGTGAGTCCCGAGTTCGTGGCCAGCCATTGGGCGCAGATTTCCAGCGACGCCGGTGCGCGGGCGTTCGACAGCGCCGGCGCGGCGTTGATCGATGTTTTCGGAACCAGGCCGTCGTGATGGACCCAGACGCCCTGCTGCAGTGCGCGCTGCCCACGGTACGCCAGGCCTGAAGCGCGCGCGAGCCCCAGTCTTAGTAGCGAGCACGACATGCATCCAGGCAATCATCCCGACAGCCATCCTGACCTTTACCGCCCCACGGCCCCCCTGGACAGCCCCGAGCACGAGGCCTTTCGCGCCACGGTGCGCCGCTTTGTGCAGGACGAAGTGCTGCCGCACCACGCCCAATGGGAGCGCGATGGACAAGTGCCGCGTGCGCTGTGGCGGCGTGCCGGCGAACTGGGCCTGCTGTGTTTGACGATGCCCGAAGCCTGGGGTGGCGCTGGTGTGGACTTCAGCTACAGCGCCATCGTCGTCGAAGAGCTGTCGCGCGCGGGCGCCACCGGGCCGCTGTTCTATCTGCACAGCGACATCGTCGCGCCCTACCTGCTGCACTACGGCACAGAAACGCAGAAGCAGCAGTGGTTGCCACGCATGGCGCGCGGCGAGGTCATCTCGGCCATTGGCATGACCGAGCCGGGGCGCCGGCAGCGACCTGGCCGGCATTCGCACGCGTGCGGTACCGCACGGCCAGGGCTGGCGCATCAACGGCCAGAAGATCTTCATCTCGAACGGCCAGCTTGCCGACCTGGTGCTGCTGGCCGCCAAAACCGACCCCGATCAGGGTGCCCGGGGCGTAAGCTTGCTGCTGGTGGACACGCAAACTCCCGGCTACAGCCGCGGGCGGCGGCTGGAAAAACTGGGAATGCATGCCCAGGACACGAGCGAGCTGTTCTTCACCGACGTGGATGTTGGCCCGGACGCGCTGCTGGGCCCCGCCGGTAGCGGCTTCAAGACCATGATGAAGGAACTGCCGCAAGAGAGGCTGCTGCTGGCCATCGCCGCCGTGGCGGCGATGGAGTCGGCCGTGCAATGGACGCGCGATCATGTTGCGCAGCGTCAGGCCTTCGGTGCACCCTTGTCCGACAAGCAGACCATCCGCCACCGCCTGGCCGAATGCCACACCAACACCCTGGTGGCACGCAGTTTTCTCAATGACTGCCTTGGCCGCCACCTGGCCGGCGAATTGGACAACGCCACCGCCAGCGCCGCCAAGTACTGGTGCAGCGAGATGCAGTTCAAGGTGCTGGACGAATGCCTGCAACTCTTCGGCGGCTACGGCTACATGCGCGAGTATCCGATCGCCCGGGCCTGGGTGGACGCGCGCGTACAGCGTATCTACGGCGGCACCACCGAGATCATGAAGGAGCTGGTGGCGCGCTCGATGTTCTAGCGCGGATGCTTCGCCTCCTCACTCGCTTGCATGGGGTTTGGCAATGGAAAGACGGTGGCTGACTTGTCAAATCGACGTCGGCACCTGAACACCAGCCCTCTGGCCTTGGGAAACTCCCAAACATCAAGCCCCAATCACCAACTGCGTCGGGTCCAGCAGCAGAAACTGGGCTGGCCGTTTTGCTTGTCGATCCCCATCGTCGCTGACCACGAGGATTCGCTGCGCACCATCGATAACGGCGCGGCAAATGCCCTCGGCGCGCTTGAAATCCGGCACGCCGGCAACCGTGATGCGGCGCGCTGACGCGCCCGGCGCGCCGCTCCAGAACCAGAGCCCGAAGGCTGCTTTCGCGCCTGAAACCGGACCCCCGATCACCAGGTAGCCGCCCAGTACCGGGACATGGCACATCCCGCGGATCCCATTGCCGTCCAGATTCAGCAGGTCGAGGCGGTCCGCCCTGCGCGGGGCCTCCTGCGCGTCGAAGACACCGGCGAGGTTGTCGACGCTGGCGATGATGGCCTGACCATCCTGCAGGGGGCTTCGAAAGCCTATCAGCAAGCGCTGCTGGTCGGGGCTGATTTCAAGTGCTTCGATATTCAGCCCGCCCAGGGTCTTGACATCCCGAATCCTTGCGGCCGCGGCCAATACCGGATGCGTGTCGGTCATCACACGTTTCAAACCGTCCACCACCAATGGGGCGATCACGCGGCTCCCCTCGATGCGGAACCGGGCCAATTTGGCGCGCGAATTCTTTTTGTCGCCGTCGTCGTCGCGCGAATGCGAGGTGATGGCGTAGAGGTATCCCGACCGGTCAATAGCCAGCCCTTCCAGGTCATCGAGCGTCCAGAAGGCGCTGAACATTTGCAGCAGCCCCGCGCTCAGGGGCGAGCTGTCGGCAAGGCCGGCTGCGCTGATCGTGACCAGGCTCAAGGCATGCTCATTTTCATCTTCGACCACCAGGAAGCGCCCATCAGGCAGTTGCTCGACACCCGAAGGTTCGTAAATGCCGGTCAATGGAAAGAACGCGGGAACCTTGTTTTGCGACATGCGGTGATTGTCGGCGAAGGTGGTGCGCGAGGTGACGCGCTGCCACCTGTTGCAACGCCTGCCTCAGTCTTCCAGCGGCTGCTTGGTGGCACGAACAAGGCAGCCGCGCGCGGCACGGTGCCGGGCCGGGCCGGGAAACACACACCAGGTCGGTGATGGCCACAACAGTTACCTGCTGCGCCACTACTACCGTGGTGGATGGATGGCAAAAGTCAGCCGCGACCTGTTTCTGGCCGAGCGTGTGGCAAACAGCCGTGCAATGCGCGAGTTCAGCCTGTTACGCGAGCTGCGCGCGCGTGGCCGGCCGGTACCGCAGGCAGCAGACGCACGCCAGCAACGGATGGGGCTGTGGCACCGCAGCGATACCCTGGTGCGGTTGATCCCCGACGCCCAGGAGTAGCCCGCTTGCCGCACCATCAGCGTGCCCTTGATGCATCGGAGTGGCAGCGACTCGGGCAGGCGGTGCGCCGTCTGCACAAAGAGCAGGTGTTCCACTCGGACCTGAATTGCCATAACCTGATGCTCGATAGCGTCGGCAAGGCC
>JAJAZK010000445.1 GCA_026785765.1 Rhodoferax sp.
CCCATAGCAGTGCGTCGACCAGATCGTTCGGGAAGTTCCAGCGCCGTGCCAGTTCGGCCATCACTTCGCCTTCATCGAAGCCCGACATTTTTCTTTCGCGGTCCCAGCGCTGCCCCGGCTTACAGGGGGGTTGTTCGATGTACGGCAGCGCCTCGGGCAGGGCGTGACCGATGATGACCTCTCCCAGGCGCAACATCAGCGCCGCCAGCCACACCTTTTGCCGGTCGGCCACGGCGCCGTTGTCGACGCCCTCGGCCAGCCATTGGGCATAACCGGCACACGCGACGTTGTAGCTCCAGAAGTCTGCTGCGTGCAGGCCCTCGGGTAGCGAAAAAGCATTGTGAAGACAGGCCGACAGGGCGAGCGCCCGGACGCGCGACATGCCGATCAGCTGCAGCGCGTTGTCCAGGTTGGCCACCTTGCGCGGCAGTCCAAATGCAGCGCTGTTTGCAAGGGCCAGCAATTTCGCGGCCAGTGCCGGGTCGCGCGCGATCAGTGCGCCGACTTCGGCGACCGTGGTCCGTCGCTGGTCCAGCGTTGCCACCAGTTCCAGCCCGAGCGCCGGCATCACTGGCAATTCGATGGATTTGAACAAATCTGCTAGGTCCGCCACGGCAGCTCCTGGAGTTGCGACAATAGTATCTTTATCGTCATACCGCCCGCCATGATATTCGCTGATCGACTGCAGAACGTTGAAACTTCGGCTATCCGCGAGCTGTTCAAGCTGCTCGGCAAACCCGGCATCATCAGCTTCGCCGGTGGTTTTCCCGACCCGGCCCTGTTTGATACCGAGGGCATCCGCGCCTCGGCAGATGCAGTGTTGTCGGCTGATCCGGCTGCAGTGTTGCAATACGGCGCTACGGAAGGTTATGAGCCGCTGCGCGAGGGCATTGCCAGTTTCATGCAGGCCAAAGGTGCCCCGGTGTCCCCGAGCGGACTGATCGTGACCACCGGTAGCCAGCAGGCCCTGGACCTGATCGGCAAGACCATGATCTCCCCAGGGGACAAAGTCATTGTCGAAGCCCCGACCTTCCTGGCGACGATCCAGTGTTTCCGGCTGTACGGCGCAGATCTCATCGGCGCACCGATCGACGCCGACGGGGTGCAGGTGGACGCCCTGGAGCAGCTGATCGAACAGCACCGGCCGAAGCTGGTTTACCTGATTCCTACTTTTGGCAATCCGAGCGGCGCAACCCTGTCAAAGGAGCGGCGCCTGCGCATTCTGGAACTGGCGCTACGCACCCGCACCCTGGTGGTGGAGGACGATCCGTATGGCGAGTTGTACTTCGACATGGCGCCTCCACCGAGCTTGCTGGCGTTGAGTGGCAGCGTTGCGGGCAGCCGCGACTGGTTGGCACATTGCGGCAGTTTCAGCAAGATACTCAGTCCTGGTTTACGCGTCGGCTGGCTGATCGCACCGCAGGCGCTGTTGTCGCATGCAACCATGTGCAAGCAATTCAGCGATGCCCACACCAGCAACCTTACCCAGGCAACGGCGGCACATTACCTGACGCTCAACCGGATGGACTCCGCGCTGGCAGCGGTTCGATCCACGTATGCCGATCGTGCCCGTGTCATGGCTGACAGCCTGCGCGCGCAGCTCGGCGACGCAATCAGCTTCAACCAGCCCCGTGGTGGCATGTTTTTCTGGGCGCGGCTGAGCGGTGGTCGTGATGCCGGCGAGTTCGCCAAGCGCGCCATCGAGCGCCTGGTGGCTTTCGTGCCGGGCGCGCCATTTTTTGCCAACAACCCCGATCCCAGCGCGCTGCGCCTGAGTTTTGCAACCGCCGATGTGGACAAGATCCGTATCGGCATCGAGCGCCTGGCACTGGCCTTGTGACTCAACGCCGCAGCGCATGGCAGCGGATCCGGCTCTTGCGCCTTGGAACCCGCCCGGCAAGGCAGCATAATGGCTTTGCCGGGACGCAAACGGATGCCCACGATTGCACCATGACCAAATAAGGGTGACTCTGCAATGGACCTGATCAAACGACTCTTTGGAACCACCAAACAAGCCGAGGTGCCCGCGCCGCCGCAGTTGGGCGCGCCCAGCGACTCCAGGATGCCGGAGCAGGAATCGGTGGCCGGGACGCGGCGCGAGTTGGTGCGGGTGATGGCGCGCGATGTACAACGCGCGGCTGGCATACCCGACGGCTGGCTCGAGATGCAGGTCATGCCTGAACTCAGCCGCGGCCAGACTTTCATTCACCTGCGCCTGGTCGTACGCCACTGGGATGAGCGTTTGGTCAATCTCCAGGTGGCGTTCCAGCGCCGCGTGCTGGCCGAGGTGGAACGCTTCGAGCCGGACGCACGCCAATGGATTGGCAGCATCACCTGGCTTTACCCGGACGACAGCGACTGCCCCCACACCGACTTGCCCGATCCGGCGATCTGGAAAAAGGTTGACCATGTCGATATCGAAATTGACGACGTGCAGGAGGATCTGGCGCGCCTGTTTGCGGTGCGTGACGCGGAGATGTCGACGCCCCTGTCGTCGCGCCCGCAGCCCTGAGGTCTTGGGCCCGACCTCGGCCGCGGCCAGTTCGGCGGCCGCCGCTCGCTGGTCCTTCTTTCCCCCACCCCAGACTGGAGACGATAGTGAAGTTCACCTGCGCACACCGATGGGCATTCACCGCCTGGGGCGGCAAACTCGAAGCCACTGAGGATGCACTGCAGCCAGTGCAAGGCCACGAGGTGACGCTGCGCGTCACCCATTGCGGCATCTGCCATTCCGATCTGCACATCCAGGAGGGTGGTTTCGACATGGGTGGCGGCAAGTTGTCGTCGCTCGAGCGCGCCGGTACACGCCTGCCGGTGACCATGGGCCACGAGATCGTCGGTGAGGTGGTCGAGCTGGGTCCGGAGGTCTCGGGTGTGACGTTGGGGCAACTGGTGGTTGTGTATCCGTGGCTGGGTTGTGGCGCATGCCCGGTCTGTCTGCGTGGCGACGAGCACCTGTGCGTCAAGGCCGCACGCAATCTTGGCATCCAGCTACCAGGCGGTTACGCCGACCTGACCCGTGTTCCACATGAGCGCTACCTGGTGCCAGTGGGTTCGCTCGACCCGGCCCGCGCGGCCACCTTTGCCTGTGCCGGCATCACTGCGCTGGGAGCAATCCGTAAACTGCCTGTGATGGTGGCCGACGACTGGGTTGCCGTGATCGGTTGCGGCGGTGTTGGCATGACCGCCGTAGCCCTGTTGTCGGCAACCAGTGCCGCGCGCATTGTCGCCATCGATCCGGACCCGTCCAAACGCGAGGCTGCACTGCGCCACGGCGCCACGGCGGCGTACGACCCGAATGCCGCCGATGCCCTGAAGACGATCAACAAAGCCTGTGGCAGCAACATTGCCGGTGCCCTGGACTTCGTTGGTGCCGAGAGCAGTTCGGCGCTCGCGGTGGGTCTGGTGCGGCGCGTTGGTCAGGTCGTGATCGTGGGCCTGTTTGGCGGAGAGTTCCGCATGGCTTTGCCGCTGTTTGCGCTGCGCTCCCTGTCGATCACTGGCTCCTATGTCGCCGGGCTGAACGAACTGCGCGAACTGGTGGCGCTGGCGCAGCGCGTCCAGCTGCCCGAGATACCGCTGGACCTGCGCCCGCTCGACACGGTCAACCAGGCGCTGGACGATCTGGCCAATGGGCGCGTGGTCGGACGGATCGTGCTGCAGCCATGAGCGCCGCCGGGCCGTTCCCAAGGCGCTCGTTACCGCAGCCGCCAGGCGAAGGTACGCCAGTAGGCGCCGCGCCGGGCCGTTCCCCAGCAAGCTCGCACCGCGGTGCGCATCACGAAGGTATTCCAGTGACCCTGCACTACACAACCTCGGCGCAGCACTTGCCGCAGAACAAAATGCGTATGGTCCCGACGCGCGTCGTAAACATCATAGGTGGGCCAGGCTGTGACAAGTCGCTGGTGTCGGCTGGCATTATTGTGGCCCTGTCCTTGCGCGGCAAGACCGTGGAGCTGATACCGGATTTCGCCAAGTCACTGGTGTGGCAAAAGGACTTTGAAGCCTTGAAAAACCAGTACCACATTGCGCAGCAACAGTTCCGCATGCTGGAACTGCTTGACGGCCAGGTGCAGTACCTGGTCACCGAATGTTCCCTGCCCCAGCTGCTGTACTACAACGCCCACTACGAGGAGAACATTTGCGACGTGGCCAAGACGCGCCAGCAGATACTGGCGTGGTACGGGCAACACAACAATGTGAACGTGGTGGTAGAGCGCAGCGAACGCAAATACGTACAGACCGGCCGCTTCCAACCCGAGGAGCAGGCGCGCGCGATCGACCGTGCCTTGCGCGCCACGCTCACACGCGAACGCCTTGCATTCACTGTGCTGGCCGCCGACATCAAGGACATCAACGCTTTCGCGAGCAGCCTCGACTAGCCGTCCGTTAACGTTATCGCCGGGCGCGCGCCCGGGCCTCGTGGCCCGGGCTTGCGCCTCAGGGCAGCCGGCGCGGCGACACCGCGCTGCTGTCCAGGCCCTGCGCCAGCAGCGCCTGCGGCATCGGCGCACCCAGGACCAGGGAGGCGGCGAATTCCGAAACGCCAGGCGCGCTCTGAATGCCATATCCGCCCTGGCCGGCCAACCAGAAAAAGCCTTCGCATTGGGCGTCCCAGCCAATCACCATCTCACCATCCGGAACAAATGAGCGCAGCCCGGCCCAGGTCCGCAAAGGGCGCCGGATGGTCAGGGTGGTCGCAGCCTCGATATGGTGGATAGCCGTGGCAACGTCGATTTCCTCTGCCACCACGTCGTGCGGCGGCATCGGATCGGCGTTGGCCGGCGAGCCCAGCAGGACGCCGGCATCGGGCTTGAAATAATAGGTCTCATCGAGGCCGGCGACCACTGGCCAGTCGGCAACAGATATACCGGCCGGCGGCTGGAAGGTAAAGGCGGTACGCCGATGCGGCACCAGTCCGATGTGGCGCGCGCCAAACAGGTGGCCAACTTTGTCGGCCCAGGCTCCGGCGGCATTGATGACAGCGCCAACGCGCACCTCGTCTCCACCACCAAGGCCGAGTTCCCAGAACGTCCCGCGGCGTAGCGCGCTCACTACTTCGGAATGGGTGCGGACGCTGCCACCCTGGGCGCGCAGGCCGCGCAGAAAACCCTGGTGCAGCGCATCCACATTGATGTCCATGGCGCCCCGGTCCAGCATCGCTCCGGCCACCGTCTCCGGGCGCAGGCACGGAACCATCGCCACGGCTTCATTTTGATCCAGCCGGTCCAGTTCAGGACAGGTCGCACGGAGTTGCTCGAATTGCTGCGCAAGCATTGCCTGCTGGTCGCTCTTGGCCACGTACAGGGCGCTGCGCGGCAACAGCAGGGGCTGCGTTGCGAAACCGGACGGCGGCGACAGAAAGAATTCGCGGCTGGCGCGTGTCAGCGCGCGCACCGCGCTGGGGCCGTAACTCTCGATGAACATTGCCGCCGAGCGCCCGGTCGTGTGGTAACCAGGCTGGCTTTCACGCTCCAGCAAAAGTACACGGCGTTCACTTGCCAGCCGATAGGCGACCGACGCGCCGGCGATGCCGGCTCCGATCACGGCGATATCGTAAACACTCTGGTCGTTCATGGGGGTTGAGCGTGGCAGTCAGGAAGGGTTGTCATTGTCGCACCCGGGCCTGGGCCGTCGCTTAAGATGCCTCATCGTTTCACACCCCCATCCCCCATGAATTCTGCCGCTTACATACCGGGCAACCGGTTTCTGCATGCTCCGGGCCCGACCCACGTTCCGCTGGAGGTCATGCAAGCCATGTCGCGCCAGCCAATGGACATGGGCGACCCGCGCCTGGACGTCAGCATCGCGGCAATCGAGGTCGGGCTCAAAGGCCTGTTACAGACACGAACAGCCGACCTGTTCCTTTATGCCGCCAATGGACACGGCGCCTGGGAGGCAGTGATCTGCAATTTGGTCGGCCCAGGAGAGACAGTGCTGGTGCCAGGGACTGGCCACTTTTCCGATTCTTGGGCGGTGCAGACCGAAGCCATGGGTGGCAAGGTGGTGCGTACGCCGTGGATCGAAGGGTTGCCGATCGATCCAGCGGCCGTGGAACAGGCCCTTCGCGCCGACGCGGCGCACGACATTGTTGCCGTATTTGCCGTGCACACCGACACCGCCAGTGGTGTCACCAGCGACATGCAGGCGTTGCGCGGGGCGATCGATGCGGCCCGGCACCCGGCCTTGCTGGTGGTGGATGTCGTGGCCTCCCTCGGCGCAGCCCCGTTTGCCATGGACGCGTTGGGTGTCAACGTAGTCCTTGGGGCGTCGCAAAAAGGGCTGATGTGCCCGCCCGGGATCGGATTCGCGGCCGCCGATGCACGAGCGATGGCAGTTTGCGAACGCAACCCGACGCCGCGCTACTACTGGGATTGGCGCTTGCGCAAGAGCGAGTTCTCGTACCGCAAATTTTGTGGCACTCCGCCTCAAACCCTGCTGATGGGTCTGGAGCGTGCACTGGAACTGATGGTGCGCGAGGGGCTGGACCAGGTGCTGGCACGCCACCGTTTGATGACCGATGTGGTCCATGCTGCGGTGCGCTGCTGGAGCACGGCGGGTGCATTGCAGTTTTTCGGTATGCAGGCTGAAAGCCGGTCAACCTCGGTTACCACCATTGTGGTGGCGTCCGGAATCGACACAGAGGCAATTCGCACCACCGCACGGGAACAGTTCCAGGTCGCCATTGCTGGCGGGCTCGGACCGTTGGGCGGACGGGCGTTTCGCATCGGGCACCTGGGTGACATGAATGCGCCGATGATCCTCGGCTGCCTGGCCGGCGTGGAGGCGGCCCTGCGCGTGCAGCGTGTTCCCGTGGGAAATGGGGCGCTGGATGCAGCCATCCGTTGTCTCGCAGGCGGCTGATGATTCAACCAGTGTCAAGACAGCCGGGCGTTGAATCCGCATATGCCTGGGTTCGATTGCTTGCGTCTTTGATGGTGATGACAATCGGTGGCGTCGGCATGTACGGTGCGGCAGTGGTTCTGCCTGCAGTGCAAGCGGATTTTGGCGTGGTGCGCGCCGATGCTTCTTTCCCATACACCGCCACCTTGATCGGGTTTGGCATCGGCGGTGTGCTCATGGGGCGTCTGGCCGACCGTTTTGGCGTCACCTGGGTCGTTTTGGCGGGGGCATGCGGACTGGGCGCGGGCTTTCTAGTCGCCGGCGCGTCGGCCAGCTTATGGCAATTCAGCCTGGCCCATGGTGTGTTGATTGGTTTGCTTGGAACCTCGGCCACGATGGCGCCCCTGGTCGCCGACACCTCGCAGTGGTTTACCCGCAATCGCGGGATCGCGGTGGCCATCTGTATGAGTGGCAACTACCTTGCCGGTGTGGTCTGGGCTCCGGTCATGCAGTACTTCATCGATAACGTCGGGTGGCGTCAGACCTACTGGGGGTTGGGCCTGTTTTGTTTCCTGAGCATGGTCTTGCTGTCACTGCTGATGCGTCGGCCGCTTCCGGCTGCCACCGCGCCGCTGGTCAGCGCGCCGGTTGCCAGCCGCGCCGCGCGTTTCATTGGAGCGGTCGATCAGCGCAGGCCGCTGGGCTTTTCGCCAGCTGTTTTGCAGGCCCTTTTGTGTGTGGCGGGTGTCAGTTGTTGTGTCGCCATGTCCATGCCCCAGGTTCATATCGTGGCGTATTGCACCGACCTCGGGTTCGGTGCAGCCCGAGGCGCAGAGATGCTGGCGGTGATGATGGGTACGGGCATCGCCAGCCGCCTGCTCTCGGGATGGATCTCCAACTACCTTGGCGGCTTGCACACCTTGCTGCTGGGTTCTGTGTTGCAAGGCGTGGCGCTGCTGCTGTTCCTGCCGTTTGACGGGTTGGTGCCGCTATACGTGGTCTCCGGGCTGTTCGGCCTGTTCCAGGGCGGCATTGTGCCGAGTTATGCCTTGATCGTGCGTGAGTATTTTGGTGCCACCCAGGCTGGCACCCGGGTCGGCACGGTGCTGATGGCGACGCTGATCGGCATGGCACTGGGTGGTTGGTTGTCGGGTGCCATTTTTGACTGGACCGGGTCTTACCACGCGGCGTTTCTCAACGGTATAGCCTGGAATCTCCTCAATGTCGGGATCGTCTTGTTGCTGATCTACCGCTCCAGAAAGGGCGTGCGCTGATGGAGCGGCGCCGTTTGGTGCAGCTGGCCGCAGCCGCGGCGGCGATGCTGTGGCTGGCGCCGCAGAGCAAGGCGCAGGCCCGCTTCGCCACCGACCCGTTTGCGCTGGGGGTCGCCAGTGGCTCCCCGACACACGACTCGGTCGTCTTGTGGACACGCCTGGTGGCAGTCGGACCGTCGGCGCTGTTGTCAACGTTTGGCGACCTGCCAGTGCGTTGGGAAATCGCGGATGACGAGCGGTTCCGGCGCATCGTGCGCAGTGGACAGGCAAGCGCCCTGCGTGACCTGGCCCATTCGGTGCATGTCGAAGTCGATGGTCTGGAGCCGGATCGTTGGTACCACTACCGCTTCATGGTTGCGCAGGCGGTCAGTCCGGTAGGGCGCACGCGCACGCTGGCGCGGCCGGATGCGATGGTGTCACGTTTTCGGCTGGCGTATGCGTCTTGCCAGAAGTGGGAGGATGGTTACTACGCAGCTTGGCGCCACATGCGCGCGGACCAGCCCGATATGGTGCTGTTTCTGGGCGACTACATCTACGAGTACCCCGGCCGGTCGAGTCGGGTACGGGTACCGACCGGGGGCTGGGTGGTAACGCTTGACAACTACCGGCAGCGTTACGCACTCTATAAGTCGGACCCGGACCTGCAAGCCATGCACCAGGCCTGCCCATGGACCATGGTTTGGGACGACCACGAGGTGCAAAACGACTATGCCGGCCGGCAGGCTGGCGACAGCGGCCCGAACGACCCGGCGGCGCCTGATGACTTCGCCGCGCGCCGTGCCGCCGCCTACCAGGCCTACTACGAGCACATGCCCTTGCGTTCAGCGGTGCTGGAAAAGGCGCTGGTTGCGGAAGGCGGCGCCCGCAGTTTGCGTATCTTTGACCGCTTGCAGGTTGGGAACTTGTTGTCGATCCATCTGCTGGACGCCCGCCAGTACCGGGATCCGCAGGTCTGCAATCGCGCCAACAAGCGTGGTTCCGGCCTCGTAAACCCGGCCACCTGCGCGGCACTGCTCGATCCGCGGCGCAGCTTGCTGGGAGCGGAGCAGGAACGCTGGCTGCTGGAGTCCCTGCACGCGCGCGTCAGCGCCGAGACCCGCTGGAACGTCATCGCCCAGCAGACCGTGTTCGGTAAACGCGACTTTCAGCCCGGACCAGGCGAGAGCCTGTCCAACGATGGGTGGGATGGCTACCCGGCGGCGCGCGCACGCTTGACCGGCGCCTTGCGCGCGCAGCGTGTGCCCAACCCCGTCATCCTCGGTGGTGATGTGCATGCAAACTGGGTCGGACATGTCAAGGCGGACTATGCCGACGCGGCCAGCGTTGCGGTGGGCGTGGAGTTCTGCGGCACCAGCATTACTTCGCGTGGTAGCTCCCTATCGCAGGACAAAACTGCTGATCGCCTCGCGGAAAACCCGCATTTCGTGTTTGCCGACGCGCAGGCGCGGGGTTATGGCATTGCGGAGTTCACGCCGCCCAAACTCACTACGACGCTGCGCGCGGTGGAAGATGTAGTGCGCAGCGATAGCGCCGTTTCGACCCTGGCACGCTTTGGTGTCGAGTCGGGTCGACCGGTGATCGAGCGGCTGGCGTGACGGCTGATGCACCAGGCACTGTACCGAGCCGGGTCACGCGGCGGCCATGATGCGCGCGCGACGCTGGCTGCGATTTGCGCTGTGCTGGGCTTTGTTGTTGTCGGCCGTGTTGGCGTGGGCGCAGGATGCGGCTCTTCAGCTAGGCGGCGCCCGGTCCTACCCGTTGTCCCGCCACTTCAGTTACCTGGAGGACCGCAGTGCAGCACTGACGCTGGAGCAGGTGCTCAGCCCGCAGGCGCAGGCGCGTTTTCTTCCGGTGACGCAGGTGGATTCCACCGCCAACTTTGGGACTACCAATTCGGCCATCTGGCTGCGCCTGGTGCTGCACAGCAGCGCGCTTACACCTGGTCAGTGGCTGCTCGAGCTGGCCAATCCGGCGCTCGACCGCCTCGATCTTTACGTATCCAATGGGCGCGGCGGTTATGAGCATCAGGCGGGGGGCGATTCGTTGCCGTTTTCTGATCGGGTCGTGCCGCACCGCAACCATGTCAAGCCGCTGAACCTGGCGCCGGATGGGGTGACGACGATTTACCTGCGCATCTGGTCACTCGGCACGGTTTCGGCGCCCACGACCCTGTGGCAACCGGCAGCGCTGTGGCAGCAGGACCAACAATTGTACGCGGTGTTCGGCATGTACTTCGGCTTGCTGGTTGGCTTGCTGTTGTACAACCTGCTGCTGTTTCTGTCGGTACGCGACCGCGCTTATCTGATTTATGGCGCGTTTGCCGCATGCATCGGCCTGTCCCAGGCGGCCAACTCTGGCATCGGCGCGCAGTTGCTTTGGCCCGAGTCCCTGTGGTGGAACGGAAACGCAATCAACGCAACCAACGCCTTGAGTGGCACCTTTGGGATGTGGTTCGCCTGCGCTTTTCTGGCCAGCTACCGGACCATGCCGAGCCTGCACGTTTGGATGCGCGGCGTGACCTGGTTATGGGCTGCAACCTTTGTTGCCGCGTTGGTGTTGCCATTCCGCGTCGCGATGTGGTCGGTGACGGCGCTGGCGCTGGCAGGCGTCGCCCTGGTTGCCTGGGCCGGCACGCTGGCGGTTTTGCGCCGGCACCCGGGCGCAAAGTATTTCGCCATGGCATGGGGGGCATTGTTGTTGGGAGTGCTGGTACTGACCCTGCACAACACCGGCTTTTTGCCATCCAACGTATTCACGGCCAATGCACTTCTGATAGGTTCCGCCCTGGAAATGCTGTTGCTGTCGTTTGCCCTGGGCGATCGCATCAATACCGCACGCAAGG
>JAJAZK010000446.1 GCA_026785765.1 Rhodoferax sp.
CTGCTGGCCGACGCGGGCATCTCCGTGCCACGATCCGTCACCGCGGCGACGCTGACCGAGCTGCAGGACAAGGCACACGCACTGACGCCGCCGCTGGCGCTCAAGGGCCTGGGCTTTGCGCACAAGACCGAGGCCGGCGCGGTGCGCCTGGGCTTGATGTCGCTGCAGGGCCAGGCGGCGATGGCTGGCGCGACCGGGTATCTGGCAGAGGAAATGGTGAGCGGCGCCGTGGCCGAGGTCCTGCTGGGCCTGCGCCGCGACCCGGTGTACGGCGTCAGCCTGACGATTGGCATGGGCGGCGTTACGGCCGAGCTGCTGGCCGACACGGTGACGCTGATCCTGCCGGTGACGGAGGGTGATTTACGCGCGGCGCTGCAGCGGCTGCGGTTATGGCCGCTGCTCGACGGCTACCGTGGCCGGCCGAAGGCTGATATAACTGCGCTGGCGAAAATGGCCGCCGCGCTGGGCGCGCTGATGCTGGCGCGCCCCGAACTGGAAGAGATCGAGATCAACCCGATCGTCGTGCGCGCCCAGGGCGCGGTCGCGGTCGACGCACTTATTCGAAAGGCGCTGTGATGACCCAGATGACGATGCTGACCGAGGGCCCGATCCTGACCCGGCGCGAAGGTGCGATCCTCGAGGTCACGCTGTCGCGCGGCAAGGCCAACGCGGTAGACCTTGTGACCAGCCGCATCATGGGGCTGGTGTTTCGCGCCTTCCGCGACGACGACGCGCTGCGCGTGTGTATCCTGCGTGCTGCGGGGGACAAGTTCTTCTGCCCCGGCTGGGACCTCAAGGCTGCGGCCGAGGGCGACGCGGTCGACGGCGACTACGGGGTCGGCGGGTTCGGCGGGCTGCAGGAACTGCCGAACCTCAACAAGCCGGTGGTCTGCGCGGTCAACGGCATCTGTTGCGGCGGCGGGCTGGAGCTGGCACTGTCGTGTGACCTGATCCTGTGCTCGGACAACGCAACCTTCGCACTGCCGGAGATCCGCTCCGGCACGGTGGCCGACGCGGCGTCGATCAAGCTGCCCAAGCGCATTCCCTACCACGTGGCGATGGACCTGCTGATGACCGGCCGCTGGTTCGACGCGCAGGAGGCGCAGCGCTGGGGCCTGGTCAAGGAGATCACCAGGCCCGCCCACCTGTTGTCCACGGCCTGGGAGTTGGCGCGGCTGCTGGCATCGGGCCCGCCGCTGGTTTATGCCGCCATCAAGGAAGTGGTGCGCGAGGCGGAAAACATGCGTTTCCAGGATGCGCTGAGCCTAATTACCAAGCGCCAGCTGCCGACGGTGGACCGGCTGTACTCGTCGCAAGACCAGTTGGAGGGCGCACGCGCCTTCACCGAGAAGCGCGTTCCGGTCTGGAAGGGGCGCTGAGGGCTCAACCCGGCAGCGCGATCGACCGGCCGGCGTATTTCGGCTTTGGCAGGCCTTGGTGCTGCGCCGCCAACGCCTGCACCCGCGGCAGGACGGAAGCCGCGAACGGCGCCGAGCGGCGTTCGCCCATGTCCACATTCAGTAGCATCTGCTGGTTGGCAGCCAGCACCGGTTCGGTGTCGGTGGCGTGCAGCGTGTGGTACACGTCCAGGCGCTTCGCGTCCGCTCCCAGAATCTGGGTGCGCACCTCGATCGCCACACCTTGTCTGACTTCGAGCAGGTAGTTGATATGGGACTCCAGCGTGAAGATCGAATGCCCGGTGGACTTGCGCCCGGCTTCGTCCAGCCCGATGCCAGCCATCAGCTGCTCGGTCGCCAGGCTGAACACCACCATGTAACAGGCGTCATTCAGATGGCCGTTGTAGTCGGTCCACTGCGGCAGCACGATGCCACGCCAGATGCTCAGGGGGGCGCTGGGCTGCTCACTCATCGAGCGCGATGCCGTGTTTGATCTTGGTGGCCCGGATCGCCGCCTGCACCGCCATCAGGCAGTCGTCGCGGTAACGCTCCAGGTCGGCAATGCTGTGTTTGCCAAGTTGCACCGTGGTGCCATCCACCACGGCGTCGATCAGTCCATCGGTCAGTTCCGGCGCTTCCAGCTTGGTCCACGGCAGCTTGAGTGCCGGGCCAAACTGCGCCATGAAGTGGCGCATGCCGGCGTCGCCTCCGGCCAGCGTATAGATCAAAAAGCTGCCCATGAAGGACCAGCGCATGCCGGCGCCATAACGGATCGCGTCGTCGATCTCACCCGTCGTGGCGATGCCGTCGTTGACGAGATGCAGCGACTCGCGCCACATGGCCTCGAGCAGGCGGTCGGCTATGAAGCCCGGCACCTCCTTGCGCACATGCAGGGGTTTCATGCCGAGCGTCTTGTAAACGGTGATCGCCGCTGCAATAGCCTCAGGCGAGGTGTTCGTGCCACCCACCACTTCCACCAGTGGCAGCAGATAGACCGGGTTGAACGGATGACCGACGACGCAACGCCCGGGGTGTTTTGCCTTGGCGTAAAACTCGCTGGGCAGAAGGCCGGAGGTGGACGAGCCGATCAACACGTCCGGCCGCGCCGCAGCACTGATCCTGGCATGCAGGTCGATTTTCAGGCTCAGAGTTTCCGGCGCGCTCTCCTGGATGAAGTCGGCGGCAGCGACACACTCTTCTATGGTGTTGACAAAACGCAGCCGGGACGGTGACGCACCGGCTTTTAGGCCCTGGCGCTCCAACGCGCTCCAGCATTTGGCAATACGCGCACGCAATTGCGCTTCGGCGTTGGGCGCCGGGTCCCAGGCGACCACGTCCAGGCCATGGGCCAGGGCCCGCGCGACCCAGCCGCTGCCGATGACGCCGCTGCCCAAAGCGGCGAAGGTCTTGATTTCAGTAACAAAAGACATATGAGGTTCCGTGAGTTCCTGGTTGCGGTTCAGCCGCGCGGCTTCAGTCCCATCCTGACACGCCCCTGCGCCGGCGTCATGGGTTTTGCGCCCATACACTCGATGAGCTTGATCACGCGCTCGACCAGCGAGCCATTGCTGGCCGCCACCCCGCGGTCCAGCCACAGGTTGTCCTCCAGGCCAACCCGCACGTGGCCACCCAGCAGGATGGCCTGCGCCGCCATCGGCATCTGCATGCGACCGATGCCAAACGCGGCCCAGGTCGCGCCGGCGGGAACGTTGTCCACCATGGCCTTCATGGTGATGGTGTCCGCAGGCGCACCCCAGGGGATGCCCAGGCACAGTTGAAAGATCGGATCGTGCAGCAGGCCCTCCTTGATCATCTGGTTGGAGAACCACAGGTTGCCGGTGTCGAAACATTCGAGCTCGGCCTTGACGCCGAGTTCGGTGATGCGTTTGGCGCCGACGCGCAAGGCGGCCGGCGTGGACACATAAATCGTGTCCCCGTCGCCAAAATTAAGCGTGCCACAGTCCAGCGTACAGATATCGGGCAACAACTCGGCCACATGCACCAGGCGTGTCAACGGCCCCACCAAATCGGTGTTCGGGCCGAAGTCCGTGGGGCGCTCGCCCGGGCCGATCTCCAGGTCGCCTCCCATGCCGGCGGTCAGGTTGACTATGACATCGACGCCACTGGCCTTGATATGCTCCATCACCTCCCGGTACAGGGCCGGGTCGCGGCTGCCCTTGCCGGTTTTCGGATCGCGCACATGGCAATGCACTACCGTGGCGCCCGCATGGGCCGCTTCCACTGCGGCGGCGGCGATCTGGGTTGGCGTGACCGGTATCGCAGGGTGCTTGTCTACGGTGTCGCCCGCACCCGTGACGGCACAGGTAATGATGACGTTGTGGTTCATGTCTTGTAGTCGGGTTCGTGTTGGTCGAGGATGCGTTTGAGATAGTCGAAATGCTGCTGCGAGAACTGCGTCGGGTAGGCATTCCACTGGGCTCCGGCCAGGGCCGCCACCGCATCTGGCAATACTGCCAGCGGACGGCCGGTGGACAAGGCCAGCACCTGCAGTGCCGCCGCCTTTTCCAGGTAGTACAACTCGTCAAAAGCCTGCGCCACGCTGGGTGCCACGACGATCACACCATGGTTGCCCATGAACAGCACCGTCTTGCCCTGCGCCATCAGACCGGCCACGCGCTGGCCTTGGGACGCCTCCAGCGCCATGCCGCTGTAGTGCCGGTCGTAGGCGATGCGCTGGTAAAAGCGGCAGGCGTTCTGGTCGAGCATCAAAAACTCGAAATCCTGCAGGCAACACAACGCGGTAGCATTCGGCATATGGGTGTGCAGGATGCAGCGCGCCTGTGGCAGCCGCTGGTGCAATTCGGCGTGGCAGGTACAAGGCGGTCGGGTCGGGCGCGTTCGGGCCCTGCAGCGTGGCCGGGTCGTCCACGTCGAGCAGCAGCAACTCGCTGGCGCACAGCCGCGAAAAATGCCGACCCACCGGGTTGAGCAAAAACTGTTTGCCATTGTCCGAGACCGCCACGCTGAAGTGGTTCGCGATCGACTCGTGGAGGTTCAGCCGGGCCGCCCACCGAAAGGCGGCAGCGAGGTCGATACGGGCTTGGGCATGCAGTGCGGACATGATGGGATCCTCGTTCACCCGACAGACTGTAACTGCAGCCGACGTGACTCTGGCGCCCGGGTACGACCATCAATTGACGCACGGCGACCGGGCGCGGGGCGGTTGTGCTGTTGCAGGTCGCAAACACGCCACACGCGTGCGGTAAAGCCGTGCTACCTTCGATGATCTATACCAAGGATCTGGCGTGGGTAAATTGTTGTTGCCACTGGCGTCGCTGCTCAGCGGCGTGGCTATGCTGGTGGTCGGGACCGGCCTGTTGTTCTCCGCCATCGGCGCGCAGTCAGGCGCCGCCCAGTTTTCTGCCCTGGTGACCGGCCTCATCATGTCGGCCTATTTCGCCGGCTTTGTATTTGGCACCTACGCGTGCCCGGCAATCATCCGCAGGGTAGGCCATATCCGCGCCTTCGCCGCCATGGCCTCGATTGCTTCCACCTTGCCGATTCTGCATGCGCTGTGGCTCAATCCCTGGTTTTGGGGCGCCCTGCGCTTCGTGACCGGGATCTGCCTGGTCGGCCTGTACATCGTGGTCGAGAGCTGGCTCAACGTCGTCGCGCGCAGCCACCAGCGCGGCAAGGTCTTCGCGGCCTACATGGCGGTCAGTGGTGTGTCGATGGCGCTCGGCCAGTGGCTGATCCTGGTCGGTGACCGCTTCGGATTTGTTCCCTTCGCCCTGGTGTCGATCCTGTTCTCGTTCGCCCTGTTGCCGATTACGCTGACGCCGGTGGCCGAGCCGAAACCGACAGAAGCACCCAAACTCGGGCTGGTCGAGCTGTTCGCGATATCGCCCATCGGTGTCATCGGCGCCATCGCCTCCGGCCTGCTCAGTGGCGCCTTCTACAGTCTGGGCCATGTGTTTGGCCAGGGCGTAGGGTTCAGCGAGGCTGGCATCGCCACTTTCATGGCTGCCACCATCCTGGGCGGCGCCGTGTTCCAGTGGCCGGTTGGCCATTTGTCGGACCGGCACGACCGGCGCTGGGTGCTGTTCTGGGTCTGCAGCGCCTGCGCCGCAGTTGCCGGTGCTGGCTACTATCTGGCGCGCGAACACGAGAGCTCGCTGATCTTCCTCGGCATCGTGTACGGCGGGCTGGCCTTCACCATCTACGGCCTGAGCGTGGCCCATGTGAACGACCTGATTGACCGCGCCCGGGTACTCGAAGTCACTGGTGGTCTGCTGTTGTTGCATGGCATTGGTGCCACAGTGGGGCCGACCCTGGGCGGCGGCCTGATGGACCTGATGGGCGCAGAGAGCCTGATGTTGTACTTTGCCGGTGTGCTGGTGCTGCTCGCGTTGTGTGTCTGGCGCTATACCAGTGCCGGCCCGGTCGGCCAGGCGCAACCGGTACACCGCGATGACTACGTAGTGATGGGCAGCGGGTCGCAGGCGGTGTTGCAGATGGACCCGCGGCATGACAAGGCCAGCGAAGACCGACGATGAAGCTGGCCTACACTTTGTAAACATGGCCCAGCGCGTCGAGCGCCCGGGATCGCAAAAACCTGTCCCTTTGCGGGCACACTGAGGATGCCTGTGGCAAGCCTGGAGTACGACTACATCGTCATCGGAGCGGGATCAGCCGGCTGTGTGCTGGCCGACAAGCTGAGCGCGGACGGCCAAACGTCAGTCCTGGTGCTGGAGGCGGGTGGGCATGACCGGCGCTTGTGGATCAACCTGCCGATCGGTTACGGCAAGACCTTCTACGACGAACGCGTGAACTGGAAGTTCGAGGCGCAACCCGATCCACAACTGCATGGCAGGCGCATCTACTTTCCGCGCGGCAAGGTGGTCGGCGGTTCCAGCTCCATCAACGCCATGGTGTATTGCCGCGGCTTGCCGGGTGATTTTGACGATTGGGCGGCTGCCGGCAACTCCGGCTGGTCCTGGCCAGACGTGGCGCCAGTCTACGACGCCTTTGAGCGGCCGGTCGACGCACAGGGCGTGGCTGTTGGCAGCGGCCAGCTCTTCGTGAGTGACGTGCGGCGCCAGTTGCACCGCAGCGAAAGGCATTTTTTTGCCGCCGCCGAGCAGGCCGGGTTGCCGTTCAGCGCGGACTTCAACGGGCCCCAGCCAGAAGGAGTGGGCCGTTACCGCATCAACACCCGTCACGGCATGCGCTGGTCGGCAGCAGACGCCTTTTTGCGCCCCGCGCTCAAACGCGCAACGGTGGAACTGCTCACCAATGCGCTGGCGGACCGGTTGCTGCTGGAGGGCAAACGCGCGGTCGGCGTTCACTACCAGCGTGGCGGAAGCACCCATACTGCGCGGGCGCGGCGTGCCGTGGTGCTCAGCGCTGGCGCCATCCAGAGCCCGCTGCTGCTGCAGCGCTCGGGGATCGGGCCTGGCGCCGTGTTGCAGCGCCACGGTATCCCGCTCGTGCTGGAGCAGGCGCAGGTTGGCGCGAATCTGCAGGACCACCTGGCCATGAGTTACTACTACAAGGCGACTGAACCGACCCTGAACAATGTTCTCGGCAACCGGTGGGGCCAGGCCTGGGCGGGCCTGCAATACGGCACCACCCTGGGCGGGCCATTGAGCATCAGCGTCAACCAGTGTGGCGGCTTTGTGCGCTCCCATGCGGGTGCCAGCCAGCCCGATACGCAGCTATATGCCAATCCGATCACCTACACCCTGGCCGAGTCCAGAACCGGCACGCAGATCGTGCCCGACAACTTCGCCGGCTTCATCCTGTGTTTCCAGCCCTGCCGCCCGTTGAGCCGCGGGCGCGTTGACATCAGCGGCGCCAGCGCACACGACAAACCGTTCATCGCACCCAGTTACCTTTCGCACCCGCAGGATGTAGAGCAGGCACTGCGCGGCGCAAAGCTGATCCGGCGGCTGGAGCAGACCGCCGCCATGCGCGGCTTCATCCAGGCGCCGATTGCCCCGGCGCTCGCGGGCATGGATGACGCGGCCATGGTGGAGGACTTCCGCGCGCGCGCCAGCACCTGTTACCACCCGGTGGGGAGCTGCATGATGGGCCCCCACTCCGACAGTTCGGTCGTCAACCCCGACCTGCTGGTGCACGGCATGGAGCGCCTGTATGTAGTGGATGCCTCGGTGTTCCCCAATGTCACCTCCGGCAACACGCACGCGCCCACCACGATGGTGGCGCACAAGGGTGCTGCCGCCATCCTGCACGCCATGCGCTGAGCCAGCGCTGGGCATACCAAAATCCGAAGCGCCAACATCCAACCCTCACATGAAACATTACCTGAACTTCATCGATAACCAATGGATCGCTGCCGCCGACGGCGCGACGTTTCGCGTTGACAACCCGGCCACGCAAGCCGATGTCGCCACCGTCAGCGCCGCCGGCGCGCAGCAGGCGCTGCATGCCTGCGACCGGGCGGCGGCCGCACAACGCGGCTGGCGCCGCCTCACCAGCGTCGAGCGCGGCGTGCACCTGCACAAACTCGCTGCCGCGCTGGACGCACGCAAAGACCTGATTGGCACAGCGCTGGCGCTGGAATCGGGCAAAAGCCTGGAAGACGCCACCAATGAAGCCGTGTATGCGGCCGAGGTAACGCGTTACCACGCCGAGTGGGCGCGGCGTATCGAGGGCGAGATCATTCCCAGCGACTCGCCGTCCGAAAACCTGCTGTTGCACCGCGAGCCGATGGGTGTCGTGGCCTGTCTGATCCCGTTCAACTACCCGGTCTACACCCTGCTGCGCAAGATCGCACCGGCTCTGATCAGCGGCAACGCGGTAGTGGTCCGCCCCAGCAACAACACACCGTGCAGCGCATTCGAGATCGCGCACGCGGTGCTGGACTCCGGCATGCCCGCAGGAGTGGTGAACATCCTGACCATGGGCCACGACGAAGCACAGGCCATGTGCACCCATCCCAAAGTGGCCATGATCACCCCCACCGGCGGTGTTGCCGCCGGGCGACGGGTACTGGATTACTCGAAGGTGAATATTGCCAAGTCGTCGCTGGAGCTCGGTGGCAAGACACCGGCCATCGTCGCTGCCGATGCCGACCTGGACAAGGCCGCCAGCGACATCGTGCGCTCCAAGACCACCCACTGCGGCCAGTTGTGCACCGCAGTGGAGCGCGTCTATGTGCAACGCCCGGTACACGACCTCCTGGTCGGCAAATTGCGCAGCCAACTGGCAGCGCGGCAATTCGGCGACCGCAGCGAAGACCCGGCGCGCATGGGTCCGCTGATCAGCGCCGCCAGCCGCGACACCATCCATGCGATGGTGCAGCGCGCCGTGCAGGACGGCGCGACGCTGGAGTGTGGCGGCGTGATGCCGACCGGCAATGGGTTTTTCTACCCGCCGACGCTGCTCACCCACGTGCGCCAGGAGGCGGAAATCGTGCAGGAGGAAGTCTTCGGCCCGGTCCTGTGTGTGTTGCCGTACGACCATTTTGACGATGCACTGACGATGGCGAGTGACCACCAGTTCGGCCTGGCCTCGGTGCTCTACACCGAGAACTACCGCCACGTGATGCAGGCCGGCAACGAGATCGAAGCCGGTGAGTTGTATATCAACCGCACGCCGGCCGATCCCTATCAGGGCTACCACGCCGGCTGGAAACGCTCTGGCCTGGGTGGCGACGACGGCAAACACGGCATGCTGGAATTCACCCAGACCCGGCTCGTGATCATGCCGTATTGAGGTGGGACGTGGGTTGCCGCAACCCGGTTTGAATCCGCCCGGGCTTCGGCAGCGTACTTTGTGGTTCACAACCAGGACGACGGGATGGACAACACCCAAGATGCAGGCCGGCAACTGGAGGATTTGCTCGACGCCATCGCCCGGCGCGATGCGGCCGCGCTGAAAACGCTTTACGACCAGACCGCACCGCGCCTGTACGCGCTGGCACTGAAGATCGTGCGCGAGCGCGAACTGGCGCAGGAAGTGTTGCAGGACGCCTACCGCACGGTGTGGAGAATCGCCGCGGACTACCGCAACACACTCAGCCCGCCCCTGGCCTGGCTCGGGCTGATCGTGCGCAGCCGGGCGCTGGACGCCTTGCGCCGGCGCAAAGCTGCCGGCGCCGATGTATCGGACTCGCTCGACGACAACGGCTTTGCGGACGGCGCTGCCCCGCTGGATCAACTCGCCAGCGACATACCGCAGCCGCCCGCGCAGGTGCAGGCGAGCCAGCTGGCCAGCGCCTTGCACCGCTGCATGGCGGCGCTGGAACCGTGTCAACGCGAAGTGTTCAGTCTGGCCTATTTGCGCGAACTCAGCCATGTCGAGTTATCTGCCCAACTGCGGCTGCCGCTGGGCAACGTCAAAACCTGGATCCGGCGCGGTCTGGAGCAACTGCGGCTGTGCATGTCGTGGACCGCGACGGCAATGAAATACTGACCTGGGGCGAGGTGAAGGCAGCGCGGCCGGCCATTGAAGCCTACCTGTTATCCGGTATCTCCCTGTACGGCTGCACGACGTGCGCGCGGGTGACGGCCTGGGCCGCCGGGTTGGCGACCTACATCAAAGCGGCAACAGAAAAACTCAAAGCCATGGCAGCTCCAAGGGTCCGGATCGACGCGCGTCTAGACCTTGGGTCGACTGTCGTGAACCCCGCGAACCGGTAGCCGGGACTTGAAGCTACCCGGCTCGGCGAGCAGGTGGCCCAGGCTGGCCGCCCAGGCCAGGCCCAGCGCACTTGCCAGTCCCACCAACCCCCAGCCGGCGCGCAACTGGCTTTCCAGCGAATAGGCGTTGCAC
>JAJAZK010000447.1 GCA_026785765.1 Rhodoferax sp.
GCGTATTCTTCTGCACCTACTTCAAACACGCCAGCCGTTGTCACGATCGGGTTTGGATACAGCAAAAAGCGGTCGAGACCGGTCGCGATTGCAGCCGCCCGTACAAAGGGATTGATGTCGCCGGTGGTGCTGGTTCCGCCGCCACCACCGCCACACGCGCTGAGCAATACCGCCAGCATCGCAACACCCAGCCCGGCCAGAAACCTTACGCTACGCATCATCAATTCCTCACCTAAAAACGAAGCAGATACACCGCCGACAACTGGTTGGCTTTATAGCTCTTGGCATTGGTCACGAACGGCGGACGGATACCAGGGGTGGAACGCACATGGCGCCACGAGAAATCAATCGAGTCGCGCGGACCAAAACTCAGGTTGTAGCCAACCGTCGTGAGCCAGGTACGCGCATCAACCTGGTAACTGAACAATTGACCGCCGACATAAGCATCGTCTTGGGCAAACACCTTTGCAATCGTCGCGTTTTCCAGCGATGGCCGACCTGTAGAGACAATCTCGCCGACGCGCAATTCGGTCCCGACGTAAAGGGTCTCGCGGTTGCTCAGCGTGTAGTCCACGTTTGCGCGCAGGGAGTTGTCACGGGTGCTGAAAACGTCGCTGTTGGCGTTGCGCAGGTTGTGTGACAGGGCGCCAAACAGGCCGATGCGGTCGGTCAGCGGCAAGCGTACCGAAACACCGGCTGAGAACCGGTAACCGTCGCGAAGACTGGATTCGAAGGCCTCACCCGTGAGTTTGGCAAAGGCGCCATAGGTAGGTTCGTTGAACTCGGAGGACTCCCGGAACTGGTACTCGGTCTCCAGGCCGGCCTGCAAGTTGCTAAGACCGTTGAACCGGTGGAATTTCTGGCCTCCAAAGGTACCCGTGAACAACAGGCGCGACTGGTCTGACAGACGGTGGGCAAAGGTCCGGCCGACGTTGAAACTGTAGAAATCGTCGTTCCGGCGGTCCGGCCCGGCCTTGGCACGGGTCACGTTGTCGTCATAGGTATAGCCCGCGTCAAACTGGTAGTCGAGTTCGCTGTCATCCTGGCTCAGTTCGGCGAGTTTTAGCTTGGGCAGGCCCTTGGCGTCGAAATCCTTGCTCAGACGCAATCGCAAGGCGTAACCAGAATCGTTGCTGAACGAATGGGTTAGCTGATATTCAAGCGAAAGCGTCAAGCCGTCGCGGAACAGGAATTCGCTGCCCAAGCCAAGCACCAGGGAGTTGCGCGAACCACCCGTGGCGGGAATGCCAAAACGGGGGCCACCCGGCTGGTCGGCGTAACCGATGAAAGCTGTTTCATTGCCTTTGAACTCGTGCCGCGCTTCGGCGCGCACGCGCGGAATCGCAAACCCGAAACTGGTGGCGTGGGCCGACTCGGCACGCACACCGAGGGCGCCCTGCACCGAGGTGCTGGTCTGGCTGAAATAGGTAAGGGCAAATGCGCCAGCGCCGGTCTCGGAACTGGTCGCCAGCCGGTTCGTGGCAAAGTCCAGCCGACCGTAAGGCGATACCAGCGAATTCCCTTCGCGGATCTCATAACCACCGGTGAGTGAACCAAAAAGCTGTGTTCCGCTGCGGCTGCCCAGCGCAAAGGCGTTGGCTGGCTGGACAAAACGCCGACTGTCAAAGTCCAGCGTACCAACACCAAGCAGGCCGTCCAGATACGTGTTCGGGCGAATCTGGTAACTGCCATACACCGCCAGCGAATAACCCCTGGACCGGTTGACCGAGCCATCGGTGCCAATGGTGGCCTTGTCGCGGCCATAGCCAAGGCCTACACCCCAGGCCAGGTCGTCATTCAGGCGCTGGTCCATGCCGATGCTGATGCCATTGGAACTGAACTCGGCGCTGGCCAGGCCAGCGGCAGCGTCGCGGGTGCCGAAGCTGGCCATGCCCTCGATCCAGTAGTTTGTCTTGCCGCTCTTGTCGGGAGTGGTATTGAGCCCGGCCGCGGTGCCGATGCTGGCCAGGTCGAGGGAACGCGACTTGATCAGCGAAATGACGCTCTCCGAAAACGGTATCGAGCGCAAACCGGTGCCGCTGGCGAGCGCGTTCAGGGCCTCAGCCTCGCGGATTTCGACGGCCCGTGGCAACAGCGTTGCCAGTACCGCGCTGCCGCCTGGGTTGACAATATCAGAGCCAATGGTGCGCGGCAGGGCCAAGGCCGCACCAATGGCAGACGCGTTCTGGGCTGCCGACGGTGGCGTCGCCAGGGGCGAGGCAGACGTGCCAGCGGAGAAGATTGAGCTCGTGGAACCAACTGGCGCAGTTGCCGCCGTTACCGCACCAGCAAAGGCGGAACCGGCGGCGGGTGGATTCGGAAGCGACGGAAGCTGGCCTTGCAAGGCTCCGCCGCCAGCACCTGTTGCGCCAGGCGGCCGGTGCAGCGACTCCATACGGCGCTGGAAGTTGGAGATCTGGGCGCGTGAGAAGCGCTGCGCCGTCTCGATCTGGGCACTCACGATCGCGGTTACCGTGGGATCCTGGATTGGGTCCGGCCGGCCAGTGACGGTCACGGTGACGGTCCCTTGAGGCGACTGCCCGCCGAGTCCGGTTCCGACGAAGGTGAACGAGTCCGGCCCGAAATAGTTCTTCCCCGGTGTGTACGTCACGTTCGTACCGCTGGCCACCGCAGCGCCGTGCGCGGGTGTCGCCAGCACCGTAACGCCGGTGGGGTTGAAACCGTTGAACAGGCATGTCGCCAAGTTCAGTGTGGTCGGGGTGTTCACCGGGACCGACATCGCACAGGCCTGGGGCGCCGGGACGCCAATTGTGAATGGAACAGTGCGTCCGGCGCCAGGCCCTACGGCGTTGATGGCGTTGATCATTGCTGAGTAATTGCCTGGTGTTGTGGGCGTACCGTCGATCACCCCGGTGGCCGCGTTGATCTGCAACCCGGGCGGCAGACCAGTCGCGCTGTAACTCAGGATTGCCGGATTGGTAGCCACAACTTGCAACGGTGCAATCGGGGAACCCGCCGGGAAACTGGCAAAGGTCGGGCTGGTGATGACCGGCGCCGTGCTCGGGACAATAGTGAAAGCCAGCGTGAACGGCGCACTCGCCCCGACCACATTCGACGCCCGCAGCAGCGTGCTGAAGCTGCCGCTGGCGGTTGGCGTGCCGCTGATGGCACCGGTTGCGGTGTCCAGCACCAATCCGGCAGGCAGCGCGCCAGGCGCCGCTATTGCATAAGACGTCAGCGGCGTGTTCGTGGCCGTGATCTGGTAACCGGCAAAGACCGAATTGGCCGCCCCCGTGGCAGTATTTGCACTGCTGATGGTGGGGACCACGTTCGGGTTGATCACCAGGCTCAACTGGCTGCTGAAACCGGTATTTGCCACATTGGTTGCGCTAAGGGTGACCGCAAAGGTTCCGCTCTGGGTCGGGGTGCCGACAATCTGCCCGGACGCATTCACGCTGAGGCCGCCGGGCAGTCCGGTGGCAGCATAGCCGGTGATCGGCGGATTGGTGGCGTTGATCTGGATCGGTGTGAACACTGTTTGCACCGTGCCGGCAATTGCCGGGAAGCTTGCGGTGACCACCGGGCCTGTCGTTGGAACAATGGTGATGGCCAGCGGGAATGGGGCGCTGGTGCCGAACGAATTGGTGGCTGTGAGCGTCACTGGAAACGCACCGCTGACATTCGGCGTTCCAGTGATGGCCGCCGTCGACGAGCCGGCGACGCCAGTCGGCGTCACGACCAGGCTAAGCCCGCTTGGCAACACACCGGAAGCCACCGCAAATCCCGAGAAAACCGGGTTGCTGGCGGTAATGGGATAGTTGAATGATGGCACATTGACACTGCTGCTCACCGAAGCGGCGCTGTTGATGGAGGGGGCCGCGTTGGGCGCGATACGGATCTTCACCGCCGGGGCCGATGTGCCCAGCCCCGGCACCGCGTTGGAGGCTGTTGCCACCACGTCAAAGTCGCCGCTTTGGGACGGCGAACCGGAGATCAGGCCGCTACCGCTGACCGTCAGCCCGGCAGGAAGGCCGGTTGCGCCATATGCCAGGATAGGCGGGTTGGTGGCGCTGATCTGTATCGTGGGACTGATTGCGGTATTCACCGTTCCGGTCAAAGCCGGTGCCGCCACAAACGGCGCCGTGACCACCGGCAGGCTGGACGGTGTGATCGTGAACGGCACCACAAGATCGTTGCTGTTCCCAGGGACCACGTTGGTGGCGCGGAACGTAACGTTCGTCGGGCCACCGCTGACCGTAGGCGTTCCAGTAACCGTTCCGTCGGGGTTGAGCGTCAGGCCGGTCGGCAAGGTTCCCGCCACCACTGCATAGCTGAGGATGGGCGGGTTGGTGGCGACGATGGTGTAGGCCGTCCCGAACTGGTTCGCCGACACGGCGACACTGGGCGCCCCACTGATCACCGGGAGCGCGTTCGGGTTGATGCGGATGGTCCGATTGACCGCCGCTCCGGCGCCGAAAGAATTGCTGCCGGTGATGGAAATGGGGAAGTCACCACTCTGCGTCGGTGTGCCGATGAACTGGCCGCTAACGTTGACCGTCAGGTTCGTCGGCAGTCCGGTGGCGCCAAAAACCATACCCGTCAGGGATGGATTCGTCAGTGTCACAAAATAGTTGGAGCCATTGATCAACGTTCCCACCGTCCCGGCGGCTGTCGTCGACGCAGGGATGTTGGAACTGATGGCCGGCGGGCCGGCAGAGTTGACGGTAACCGTGAATCCGCCTTGCGTGACGGCGCCAGCTGCGGTCGTGGCGCCAAAGGTGATGCCCGTGTAGGAGCCGCTGACGGTTGGAATGCCTGTCAGCTGGCCATTCAAAGCCGAGAAACTCAAGCCGGTCGGCTGAGAACTCATGCTGAACTGGTTCGACGTGAGCGGTGTGGGCGACGCGGTTACGGTGTAGGTGGGGATTGACACGTTTTGATTGAAGGCCGCCGGGTTAGCGCTGGTGATGCCCGCCATCGTCAAAGCCACCGCCTTGGTTACGTTTCCGCCGCCGCTCTCCACGGCCGTCGAGCCACTGATCGCCGCCGTCACGTTGAGGGTATACGCCGCCGCAAACCCGGTGAACGTCCCGACGATGGGCTGACTGCAGCCGCCGGCAGTGCAGGTGTTGGTTCCCAGGCTCAGCCCGAGACTGGCAAGACTTACACCACTGAGGGTCGGCGCCGCGGCGCGGTCCACCGTAACACCGAAAGTGGCCAGCGGATCATTGGATATGATCGTGTAAACAGGGGTGGCAGGGCCAGTGTCCTGCACGCGCACGGATGCTGTTGCGCCCGAGGTTATGCCAAACACGGTAACCGCAATGATGCGCGTCGCCACCGTGGCGGACTCGTTGGCCACCGATACGGTGAAGTTATCCGACCCGGTATATACGGACCCACCAGACACGTAGCGAGCCCGATAGTTCATCAAGTCACGGGACAAGGTCGTGAACGCGCCCGCAATGATCGAAGCCGTGCTGGACGCCCCGCTGGTGGCGGCATTTGCTGGCGCCAAGGCCGTGAAGCCAACCGTGGGTAAACGAGCGGGAAGGGTGATCGTACCGTCCGACGCCGCTCCGGCCGTTCCACGCGTGAGTAGCGGATGAATGTTCTTGTCCGCCGACACGCCGGCCCGCAAGCGCAGCATCAAGCTGGTGTTGCCATTGACTACCGTAAATGACGGTGCCTCCTTTTGTCCAAGGAACAGCGCCAGACTGGAAGCCTCGGTGTCGGTGACCACCAGCCCGATCATTCCCACAATACCACCGACGCTGACGGCATTGCGAATCGCCTGCGGATTGTTCGCGCCAGGTCGATTGTTGAGGCCTGCTCCCCCGCTGATTGGTGTGTTGTGACAGCCAGTGCAGCCCAGGCTGGAATACAGCAGTCGGCCCGCTTCGGCCGTTTGCGCGTCCGCCGGAAACGCCACCACCATGAACATTGCAAAGGCGGCCGCGGGCGCGAGGAACATCGCGCAAAGTCGCCTCGCGACGCGGCCCAAGATCCCCGCGTCGCGCCCTTGAGAATGCATACCGCCCGGCCGACTTCGCGCAACAGGGATGATCACAAGCTGGTAACTCACGCAGTTGACACCTTCGAAATAAGGCCGTTCGCGCAGACAGCGCGCGCCACATTACGTCCAGGATCCACAACGGAAGGAGCTGCCAAACCTGATGCGAATCAAAAAAGAGTGTAACGAAGCATTGCCGCAGAACCCAAGACTCGCGGCTGCAAAATAGCAGTCGCATCGTCAACTGTGGCATTCCGTCCACAATCGCGGCGCGCCGCAAATGTCGCCGTGGCACGGGAGGTCATGGACCGGACAAACTGATCAAGCCCTGCCACGACGACACCGGAATGCGCGCAACCGGGACAGATCGGGAGTCGGCGACGGGGCGATAAACAATGATTTCAGCGAGTTCGATCAGGATGTTGTCTTGCTTGATCGGCGTCCCTTGTACGTGGGACACCAGCACAATGTTGGTGCCCGCAGGCGGCTGGCGGTTCAAATAGGCAAACCGGCGGGAATGATCGTATCCGCTGTCTCGCCCTGCGCTCGGATTGAGCTCCAGGTTCACCAGGGGCTCGCCGAGTCCCATCAGCAGCGCAGTATCCCTGGCACGGCACATGGCAGATGTCTGCACCGATGCCACGGGCAGCCGAAGTCGCAATATTGCAGCGCCCACCCAGCGCGCCTGCTGTTCGCCGAGCGCCGTCAGGCCGCCTTCCTCCGGGCAGGCAGGCCGGGGATCACTGGTGTGGGCGTGGCGCATGAAAAGCACCAAACCGCCTGAGCGCAAAGCACTTAGCAGTTGCTGACCCTTGAGTTCGACGGCCGGATCAATGACGGGCGAACTGATGCCGGCAGCATAGGCAATCGGCAGAACGGGAGGGGCCTCTGTGGGTTGGGCCCAAGCAGATGCCATGGCGCCACAAAGCCAACCCAGATGGCATATCAGCCGTAACCAGCGCTGTTGAGGCGCGATGTTGCGCCAACTCTGGCCCACAGCCTAATACCGCCAGTTCAAGCTGAAGTGGACCCGGTCCCTGGACGTCCCTGCCGGCAGGTTGCCAAGGCCCGACAACACATGCGCAAAGTCTACGCTGGCCGAAAGGCTGGTGCCACGGTTCCAGCGCAGCCCGGCGCCCAAACTGCTGGCCGACGCACCCGGCAGCAATGCATCGTTGCGGCGGCGCACCTCGCCGAAGTCGTAGAACACGACTGCGCGGGTGCCTTCGGCCAGGGCCGGACTCCAGAACTCGATATTCGCCTGGTAACCGGTGTCACCCGCCAACACGCGCTCACCCAGGCCGCGGATGGACTGCGCACCACCGATACCGAACTGCTCACCGGGCACCAGAGGCTGGTCGCTGAACTGGCTTTTCAGCTTTGCGGACAGCGCCCAGGCTGGAAACAAGGGCAGCGGCATTGCCACATCCGCGCCAAAACGCAGTGCGCTCCAGTCGGTCGAAGCGCCGGCGCGGTTTGCGTTGTAACTGACGCTGTCGTTGCCGCCACCGGTACCCAGGTTGCGCGCATAGTCCAGGTTGTAGCCCCACAGCCCCCATTTTTTCTCGATGCGGCCGGTGTAACTGACGGTCAGCGGACGCGAGCGGTAGTTCGGAAAAAGCGGCACTCCACCAGCGGTGACGATCTTGTCGTTCAGGAAACTCTTGTCTTCCAGTCCAATCAAGGCATACGACCGGGAATCCCCGGTCGGCGCAAAGTAGTGGGTGTACTGCACGCCCAGAAACTGCCCGCGGCCAGTCACGTTGATCAGGTTCGCAATGGTTCCGGAGTTCACACTTGACTCGGTGTAATACGCCGAAAGGATGCCACCCCACTGGTACATGGGCGCGCGGTAATAACCGCCGTACTGGTGCACTTTCCCCGGCTCACTGGGCGAAGTGGTGTAAGTCAGTGTTCCCTGATGGTCCAGGTCAAACAGGTTGGTGTGGCTGACACCCGCCGTGAGCCGGTTATAACCCGTTGCCTGATTGCCAGTATTGTTCATCGACAAAAAAGCGGTGAGGGTTTTGGAATCGACCACATCCACCGTGGCGTCCAATGTGTCCGCCACTTCGCCCTGTTTGAACGTTACATTGGCGCGTTTGCTCGGACTCTCATTGGCCACCGATAGATCACGCGCCAGTTGGTAGGTGTTGGGCGACACGCCAACCTGGAGTTGCGGCAGACTACGCAGGATGTTGTCGTTGGCGAACACCTGGTTGCCCTTGATCGCCACCGCGCCCAGCGTGAACTTGAACATCTGCAGCTTGATCACGCCACCGATATCCTGCGGCGGCAACACCACGCGGTAAAAACCAAAGCCGCGGTCACGCAGCACCTGCTCCAGTGCAAGCCCGGCCTGCTGCAGGCGTTCGATGCCGTTGTGCTGGCCGGTGAACGGCGCCAGCGTGGCCTGCGTCAGGTCTTGCGGCAGCGGGTTCTCGCCGTCCACCGTGAACCCGGTCACAGTGAAGCTGGCTTCTTCTTCGGCCGCCGGCGGCGCCGCTGCGGGCGCATTTTGCGCATGGGCCGCGCTGGCCAGGCACGTTAAAGCCAACAGAATCACCGGGATGTTGTAATTTTGGTTCAACATGGTCAGTCGTTTCTTTAGCGGCATACCTGGGCCTTGACCTTGAAGGCACCCGCGAGGTCGAGCAGGCGTGCGGTGCTGGGGTTGAAGCGGTCCGGGCGCGGGATGAAATCGAACTCCAGGAAGTTGGGCGTCACGATGGCGCGCACCAGCCGGGTGTTGTCGGCGTTCAGGAAACCGGTCTCGCCGCGGCCGATGTCGATTGTCTTGTCACCGCTGGTGAGCGACAGGTGCCCGTCGCGCGAGAACACGAACAGCCCGGGGTCGCTTTCGTTGATTTCCTGGCTACTGAAGAGTTGTTCAGCATTCGCCGGAACCGCGTCCGGCCGTGGCGTCGGGACATTGAGCATGAACGGCGGCGGCACCGGCAACTGGCGCGGCACGGCGCCGATGCTGTCCTGCACCACAAACACCCCGGTAGGCACCACCAGCTCGTTCGGGCCGCCCGGGTTGAGCACACTCTCGCCGTCCCAGGTGGTGACCAACGTACAGCCGGCGGCGCCACCGGCTTCGGCGCAGCCATCGGCATCGCTGTATATGTCTACGCCAGTGCCGCGGATACCGATGGTAGACGTCGGTGTATTCATGCGCACCGCCTTCGGCTGCGCCTTGCCCACCAGCCCCGTCAATACCCGCATGCCGCCGCGCAACAGGTTGAACACAACCGTGCCCTCGGCCGCGTTGTCACTGTTGTAGACGAAGTTTTCCACGCGGAACTGGGTGCGCGCTTGCACTGTGACCTTGGTGTTGTCGCGAAACACCAAAACGGCGTGGCCGTTGTTGGCGGTCTCCACCGTCTCGCCGGAATACACCGGGCCGCCTTCTGCCATCACGCGGCGCTCACCGCTGGTCGCAACGGCGGACACCGGCCCCTGCAGACTGGCCACGCGCGCGCTGGCAGCCACGTTTGCGACCTCGGATTTTTGCGCAATCCGCGCCGAGTCGGCGGCGCAATCGGTACGGCAGATGCGGGCATCGAAATCGGTACCGCGAATACCAATCGTGGCCGTGGCGGTTGTCAATTTGGCGGCCTGCGGAGAACCCTTGGCAATCAGGCCGGTCACCATCCGTACACCACCCTTGAGCAAGCTGGTGACCATGCTGTCGGGCTTGCCCGGCTGGCGATACACATAGTCCTCAAAGCGGATGGCGGTGTTCGGGCGCAGCGTCATGCGCGTGCCGTCGCTCATCTTGACGACGGCAAAACTGTTCGATCCCAGCGTGACGGTGTCGCCAGCCTCGATCGGCACCCCTTGGCTCAAAGCGCGCGGGCCCTTGCTGGCGGCTTGGGCCACACCCACACCCTTGGCGAACTCGACCTCACCGGCAGGCGACGCATACGCCAGCAGCGCCGGTGTGGCCAGCGCCAGCGCAATCAGAACTTGGGACGGTTGTAGGAGCTTCATGCTGTGTGTCCGGTTATTTGCAGGTTTCGCCTGCGTCAACCTCGATCTCGCCCTTGGACTTCTTGGTGTCCTCAATCTGGTCCAGCGGGTTCGGAGACAGACTGAGCAAAGCGGCCGCCACGGTGTTGGGGATGCCCGGGGTACCACCGGTTATCTCAAAGTTCGACACAAAAATGCAGGTAATACATTCGGAACCAGCCAGCTTGATCTCGAACAGACTGTTCGGATTCACGATACGGGCGAATGACCTGCCATTGCGCAGCTCCACGATCGGCGGGTTGATGGTAATGGTGATCTGGCCGTCGGCTGACAACTCAGCCTGCGCTCCTCGTACGCCACCGGCAACCAGGATCTTCGTCTTGGCGATCAGGTCTGCGTTGCCGGTTAGCCTGATCAGGCTGGGGGCCGTGGCGTTCGGGTCTCCCACCTGAATACCACCAAGGTCGGTGACCAGGGACAGGTTGCTGGCGGTGATACTGCGCACGGTGATGACACCGTCGGCCGTGCCCGACCCGCTGTGCCCGGCACCGTCGCGCAACTGCATCGACACACTTCCGGTGCCGGCGTCTATCAGCATGCCATTGGCCATGGTGATCTCTGCGGTGCCCGGATCGCGGTTGGCCGCCGACACGCCCATGACCATGGGGTCAGTGGACACACGGTCATTGGCGATGATGGTCAGGTTGCCGTTGTCGGTGACGATGTTGGAGTTGATGAATACACTGCGCCCGGCCTGCAAGGTCAGGCCGCCACCGTTGCCAGTCGGGTTGTTGCTGACGATATCAGACGCCGCTGCCAGCGTGATGTCGGTATTGGCCTGCAGCAACACGTTGGTGCCATTGTTGGTGATGGCCGTGATCTGATCTGGCGTGATCGTCACGCTGCCACTGGCATTGTCGCCATACCCCTGCGGACCGAGCGCCAGGCTGCTGGGACAACCGGCACCGCCCGCATAAAGACAAACCCGCCCGGCATTGGTCAAGCCCTGGTTGGTGGCATTCGTAGCGGTCACCATCAGCCGGGAGCGGTTGTTGATGAACTGAAAGGACGTTCCCAGACCCACCTGGCTGTTGGCGCCAGACACCGTGCCGCTGATTCCGGTCGCAGCCGAACCGATCGTCAAGGCACCACTGAAGGACGCAAAAGCCGGGCTGCTGACAACATAGTCACCATTTGCCAGCGAAAAACTGCCATTGTTGAACGATGTGAATATGCCACCACTGCCAATCTGGTCGTTCGGATTTGCGCCGACCAGGCTGTTGGCCGATGAGATGACACCGGTCAAGGGGGCCGCGGAGGGCATCCAGGTGACCGCGCTGCGGTTTCCATTCCACGAGGCGTTTCGCACCAGCAGATATCCGCTGCCTTGCACGAAGCTGGTACTGTTACCCACAAAGTCATTGGTGTTCGAACCAACCAGGCTGTTGCCGGACGACACGGCGCCCGTTGGCAAGGTGCCAGCGCTATTGACCCAGGTGATGGCGCCAGCGTTGACGACACCGGCGTTGTCCCAGTTGGCGTTGCGCAAGGCGCGCAGGCCGCTGCTGCCAACAGACTGAATGCCACTCGATCCGATGCCGTCCCCGGCACTGCTGCCCACCAGGCTGTTACCCAAGCCACCGACCAGGCCGACAAAACCGGACAAGGGCGCCAGCGCATCGAGCCAGGTCACAGCCCCGGCGTCCACCGCCCCGCCGTTGTCCCAAGCCGGGCTGAACACCGCGATCTTGTTGTTTCCAATGTTCTGCGCAGTGCTGCTGGCCACCTGGTCCCCGGGCGTGGACCCTACGAGGCTGTTGCTGCTGGTGATCGCGCCGGTCACTGGACTGGCGAGGTCCACATAGGTGAGCGCGCCGCGATTGCCGTTCCAGCCCGCGGTTCTTGCGAGATAACCCGCGCCAAAATTGGTCAGCGAACTCGCGCCGACCTGGTCGCCTGCAGCACCGCCGAGCAGGCTGTTCGCAGATCCGACAACCCCGGCAGGGAGCCCGGTCAAATCACTGCCCCAGCTAACCGCACCGCGGCCGCCATTCCAACCCGGGCTGCGCACGGTAAATACGTCTGCATTAAGAAACTGCACCCCGGAACTTCCGATGTTGTCACCGCTGGCATTGCCAATGATGCTGTTGCTGCTACCCACGAGGCCTGGCAAACCAAAGCCGGTTGTCTGGCGGCCAAAACTCGCTGCGCCGAAACCTCCGGCCGCGATGGTGCTGACCACGACAAAGTTGTTACTGCCGGAAAACGTGTTGACAGAGATGCCACCATTGCCAACCGATTCGCCGGCTGCGCCAAAGATGCTGTTGCCATTGGTCTCTGCGCCGATCTGGCCCGAAATAGCCACTGTGCCATTGGCCCAAGTCACCGCGCCCCCGCCTCCCCCGAAATCAGGGCTGCGTATCAAATAATTGCTGAGTGTGAAATTGGAGCCGTCGCGCAGCGGCACGATGCCGCCGCTGCCAATCCGGTCACCCGTGTTGGTCCCCATCAGGCTGTTACCGGTTGAGACGGCGCCTGGAACTGCGAAACCGGTATCGTAGCGGCCAAAAGTCACTGCGCCGGCGTTGGCTGCCGCGCCTCGGGCCGCATCCGGACTGCGCACCACATAGTGGTTGTTGTTTAAAAGAATGATGCCGCCGCTCCCAAACTGGTCGCCTGCGGCACCAAAGATGCTGTTGCCGTTGGTTTCGCTCCCGACCGTGCCCAAGATGGGAAGGGTTGCACTGGCCCAGGTAATCGCCCCGTTCGAGACGCCACTCAGGAATCCATATAGCGGACTCTTGATCAGATAACTCGACGGCCCGCCAAACGGGTTGTCCAGCCGCTGGATTCCGCCACTGCCGATCTTCTCGCCGCTTTGGGTACCCACCAGGCTGTTGCTCCCTGAGACCATGCCCGAATTGGCAAACCCGGTTAATGCATTGCCAAACGTCATCGCTCCGCGCTGCCCATTGAACTCCGGACTGCGCACAACAAAGTTTCCGGAATTAAATCCGCAGAAGTTGCAGCCCAGGAAGTCGATGCCGCCACCGCCGATCTGGTCATTGGGCGCACCAAAAATACTGTTGCCGCCGCCGGTGGTCGCGGCAATGGTGCCTGTGATTGCGTTCGATCCATCGCCCCAGCTAACCGCCCCGCCCGACGTCGTTGACACCGCGAACAAGGGGCTCTTGACCAGATAGTTGCCGCCCGGCAGGGCGACGATCCCACCGCTGCCAATCTGGTCC
>JAJAZK010000448.1 GCA_026785765.1 Rhodoferax sp.
AGTTACCGCGCCGAAGACCCAATCTTCTGCGCCATGGGTCAGACCGGGCAGCCGGCATCCAAGGCCGTGCGGCCGCCGCCGATCCCATTGCTGATCGACCCGCGTGTGAGGGCCGTCGTGGCGCTGGCACCGCTCGGGGTGGTCTTCAGCGCCCAATCGCTGGCCAAAGTCCGAATCCCGACTGCGATTTACGAAGCAGAAAAAGACCGGTTCCTGGTGCCGCGTTTTCATGCAGAGTGGATCACCCGCAATCTGCCGGGAGCCGATTTCCATCGGGTGCCCAACGCCTGGCACTTTGCGTTCATGGACCCGCCCAGCATGCCGATTCCGTCCGAAGATGGCGACGTCGGTGCCAACCCACCAGGGTTTGATCGCCAGGTCTTCCTGCGGCAGGTACAGCATGAGATCCCCCTGTTTTTTGACAAGGCACTTCGCTGACGACGGTGCAGGCATACTCTGCGTGGCGGGTTGCCTGGTGCAAAGACATGCCGGCGTTTCAAAGGATACGGCGATGGGTTGGTTGAATCGGTTGCCGGGTTTTACGCAAAGCGCGCCCGGGCTTGAATGGACGATCTGGAAGCGCCTGCCCGCAATTCTGTTTTGGGGCACCGCCGTGCCGCTGGCGCTGGCGGCAGCCTTCTGGTTCGCGTCGCCCGATCTGTCTACCAGCGCGCAAGACCGGGACCGGCTGCTGATGGTCTATATGCTCATCGGCCTGGTGGTGCTGCACTGGACGCTCGTGCTGACGGTGGCCATCGGCTGCGTGGTCGTCATCCTGATGAAGGGCCCGGCGTTTGTGGCCGATCCGTACCCCCCACCAGGCCGTGATCCCGAAGCGTGAGCACCGCGCCCGGGTACCGACGCATCAGAACAATTCGCCCTGACCTTCAGGCGCGCTGCGTTTACCGCGCTTTGCAGCGAGCGAAGCGGCGTTTGACCTGGGCAAGCCGCTCTTGCGCGAACCGTGTTTCTGTTGGATGGCATCGGCCTCTGTGCGAACCTCAGTAACTTTCCGGAGGCCATACAAGCCCAGCTTGGCAGCGGCCAGCGCCACGCGCTCGTCCACCACCGGTCTGGCGTAGGCCGACGTGTTGATCTCTGGCACCCATTGCCGGACGTAGTGGCCCTGCGGGTCATGGTCTCGGGCCTGCTTGGCAGGCGAATAAATGCGCAGCGTGTTGATGCCCGTGGTGCCCGACTGCATCTGCATCTGGCTCCAGTGAATGCCGGGCTCGAAGTCGAGAAACTGGCGCGCCAGGAACAGGCCGGGTTCGCGCCAGTGCAGCCACAAGTGGTAAGCCGCAAAACTCACCAACATCGCGCGCATGCGAAAGTTGATCCAGCCCGTGGCGCGCAACTGGCGCATGCAGGCATCGATCATCGGGTAGCCGGTGCGCCCTTCGCACCACGCCGCAAAGTGTTTGCTGTTCCAGGGCGTCTCGCAGACGCCGTCGCCGGGGCGCAACCCGTCATGGCTGCGCGAGAAGTTACGCCACTCGATGGCCGGTTCGTCTTCCAGCTTCTGCATGAAGTGACAGTGCCAGCGCAGGCGGCTCGCAAAGCCGCGCAGAGCGTGGGCGAGGCTGCGGTCGTCGGTGATACCAATCGCGTTTTCGGTCGCCTGGTGAACGCGGCGCATGGAAATCGTGCCGAACGCCAAATGCGCGCTCAGTCGGCTGCAACCCTCGGCCGCAGTGAGCGGGCTCGACAAGGCGCGGCGGTAGTCCCGGCCGCGTCCGGCCAGGAAACTGTCCAGCGTTGCCTGCGCGGCGCGCTCCCCAGCCAACGGCAATGGCTGGCAAGGTTGCGCCAGACCCAACTCGCGCAGGGTCGGCAAGGCGCATGGTGCACCCGACTGCAAACCCGGCGCTGCTTTGAAGCCACCCGCCAGCGTCACTTGGGGCGCATTCATGCGCCGTGCCCAAGCCGCTGCCCAACCGGTACGGGTGTGCAGCGGACGCACCACGCCGGTTTGCGCCCATTGCGTCCAGGCAACACCCAACTGGCGGCACCAGGCCGCGACGGCCTTGTCGCGTGTATAGGTCCAGCCCGGGCCGGTTTCCTCGTGGCTGAACAGGTGGGTGAAGCCGAACTCGCGCTGCAGATCGCCCAGCACTTTTGGCATTGATCCCACCCGCACGATCAAGGGCAGGCCGATCGCTGCCAAGTCGGTTTGCAACGCGGCCACGCAGCCCAATGCAAAAGCGACGTGGCGCGGATCACACTCCGGGCTTTGCAGCCATTCGGTCTCGATGAGGTAGACCGCGAGCGTGCGTTCGAAAGCCTGCGCGGCGGCGAGCGGCGCGTGGTCGTGCAGACGCAGGTCACGCTTGAACCAGACCAGGGCCGTCGGGTTCACTGGGGTACTTTAGGGGGCTGCGCTCAGTCCCGCACAGCGGGGGCGAGCAGCTGCTGGCGGCCAAGCGGAGCGCATCGCGTCACACGCTGCGCGGAACAGGACCAAGCCGCGCCAGGCTTCACCTGACCAACGGCCGCACGGTGGTGAAGCCGCCGTCCACCGCAATCACCTGCCCGGTAATGCGCGCTGCGTTGTCGGACAGTAGCCAGACCATGCTGTCGGCCACCTGGGCTGCGGTCTGCACGCCGCCCAGCGGGTACTGTTTGCCCGCGCCCTCGCGCATCGCGTCGGCGCGCAACATGGCGGCCGTCATCGGCGTTTCGGTCAGCCCGGGCGCGACCACGTTGATGCGCAAGCCGGCTGGCGCATAGGTGGCTGCCGCGCTGCGCGCCAAGGCTTCGATTCCACCCTTGGCTGCGGCGATGGCCTCGTGATTGGCGACACCGATGCGCGCCACGACGCTCGACACCAGCACGGCGCTTCCCGGTTGCCGACCCTCCCGCAGCCCTTCGATCCAGGCCTGCAGCATGAACAGCGCGCTGTCCAGGTTAATGCGCAGCACCTCGCGGATCTGCACCAGAGTGCTGCGGTGCAGCGGCGCGATGAGTGTGCTGCCCACGCAATGGGCCAACAGCGACGGTGGGCCACCGAGCTGCTCTTTACACCCCGCGATAGCCGCCGCCGCGCCGTCGAGCGTGGTGGTGTCGGCAGCGATATGCGCGTCGGCAGGCACTGCCGCAAGCGTGTCGGCGTCGCGCCCGACCGCCGCCACCAGGTGGCCGCTGGCGCGCAGGCGCGCCACGACCTCGCGACCGATGCCGCCGCGGGCGCCAGTGACGAGCGCAATACGCGCGGTGGTCGGGACGGTTTCAGGTGAGGTCATGTTTGTCTCGCAGTGGGTTGAAGGTCGGTTTCTTCGGGCTCCTCGAACAGTGGCCCGGCCGCGCTCTGGCGGGTCAGCTCCGCCAGGCCAGGCAGTTCGTGCAGGTTGGTGACGCCGCGGGTGACAAGTGTCCACCATTGGGAAAACGACGCGCAGGGACGCTCGATCCCGGCAAACAGGCGCGGCGCTGCCCGGCGGGTTGCGGCTGGCGGCAACAGGTGCGCCAAATGGGGGTCGTCTTGCGTGTGCACCGAGCGTGCGCCCAGCAGCGCCTGCGATACATCCTGCTGGCTGCCATACCAACACAGCGGCGCCAATTCGGCCATACGCGCACCCACGAAAGCCCAGCGCGCCGCACTCCACGGCCTCGTTTGGTGGAAGTCCGACAGCAGCAGCCCCAGGGGTAGACAGTCGGCTGGCAGGTCGCGCGGTGGCTGGCCCAGCGCCCAAGGGTGCACCAGCCAGACGTCGCGGCCGGCCACCGTGGCAGCGTTGGCCAGACTTGCCGCGTGGATGGGGGCTGGGCCCCAACCCGCCGGCGGCATCGCCAGCCGTTCTGGTTCATCGACGCCGTTGGCACTGCCGCTGGCGGCGCAACCCACGGTCTGCCTGCTGCGTGCAATGGCGTCCAGCTCACCGTAGGAGCGGTCGATCACGCTGGCGCCGCTGTGCCAGGGCGCCGGTGCGTAGCGGGCCACGTTCTCGGCATTGAACAGATAGGGTTTGCTGCTGCCGGTGCCTGCTACCCACTGCCAGCTCAGGTGGTTGCTGGCCAGGTCGCCATCCAGCAAGTGGGCGTACAACCAGTCTGCACCGGCCCGCCAGTGCACCTTGCGCAGATGCACCACATAACTGGCCAGCCACATACGGGCGTGGTTGTGCAGGGTGCCGCTGGCATAAAGCGTGCGCACGGCGGTGTCGATGGCGGGCACGCCGGTGCGCGCCTGCCGGATGTCAGCGGGCAGCTCGCTTGCGTACGCTTCGTCGGGTAGTGGCCCGGCATGCAGCGATTGCAGGATGGCGTCGCCGCGATTAGCCCAGACGTGTCGGAAGAACTCGCGCCAACCGAGTTCGAACACGAACTTGTGCTGCACGTCCAAACGGTGTCTTGAAGCTACCCCGGCCAGTACCTCGGGTAGCGTGACCAGACCGTGCGTGATGTAGGGCGACAACTGCGTTACTGCACCGTCGATGGCATTTCGGCTGCGCGCGTAGTCAGACGGTCGCACGGCGGCGATGCGGGCCAACCCGGCGGCACGGGTCGGCGCGAACGAGGAGTGCGCCATCATGAGCCCGTATCCACGCCGATACTGGTGCCTGTGCCCGCGCCCACTTCACCGCAGCGGATGGCCTGTGCACGCTGCGTGATCGCCTGCTTCTGCGCCTCGCTCAATCGGGCGACGTTCTTTACTTGCAGCGCCATGCGCGGGTTCTTCTGCAGCAGCGCTTCGTGGCGCATCAGAAAGTCCCAATACAGTGTCGTGTAAGGGCAGGCGCGCTCACCTTCGCGTTGCGTGGGATCGTAGCGGCAGCCGGCACAGGGGCCGCCCATGCGCTGGATGTACTTGCCGGTGGCAACATAAGGTTTGCTGGCCATCAGGCCACCGTCGCCATACTGGCTCATGCCCAGGGTGTTGGGCAACTCGACCCATTCGACGGCGTCGACAAAAACCGCCAGGTACCACGCATGCACTTCCTGCGGCCGCACGCCCAGCAGCAGCGTGAACAGGCCCGTCACCATCAAGCGCTGGATGTGGTGCGCGTAACCGTGCTCCAGCGTCTGCGTGATGGCATCGCGCAGACAGGCCATGTCGGTCTGGCCGGTCCAGTACCAGGCGGGCAAGGCTTGCTGCGCATCCAGGGCGTTGCGCTCGGCATAACCTGGCATCTGCGTCCAGTAGATGCCGCGTACGTATTCCCGCCAGCCGAGGATCTGGCGGATGAAGCCTTCAACGCTTTGCAGCTGTGCGTGACCGGCGCGGTAAGCCGCCTCTGCCGCCTGCACCACTTCGCGCGGGTTCAGCAGCTTGAGGTTGAGCGCCGCCGACAGGTGCGAGTGGTACAGCCAGGGCTCGCCGGGCCACATTGCATCCTCGTAGCGGCCAAACAGCGGCAGGCGCTGCTCGATGAACGATTGCAGCGAGCGCAGCGCCTGTTCGCGCGTCACCGGCCAGGCAAAGCTGTTCAGGCTGCCCGGGTGCTGCGGGAAGTAGCGATTGACCAGGGCGATGACCTCGCGCGTCATTGCATCGGGCTCGAAGGTGGCGCGTGCGGGTACGCCCACCGGTCCGGCCTTAGCGAAGGCTTCGCGGTTGTCGGCGTCGAAGTTCCACTGGCCACCCTCGGGCTGGCCGCCTTGCAACTTCCCGCCTGCGGGCTGACCGTCCTGCATCAACACGTTGTGGCGCTGGCGCAGCTCGCGGTAGAAGTACTCCAGCCGCAGTGTTTTGCGCCCTTTGGCATGGGCTGCAAATTCGCGCACCGTGGTGTAAAAGTGGCGGTCCTCGCAGACTTCCAATTGCAGGCCGGCGGCTTCGGCCACCGCTTTCAGCGACTGCCACACGCGCCAGTCGCCCGGGGCCGTCAACACCAGCCGCTGCGGCGCCAGTTTTCCGATTGCCGACTGCAGTTCGGCGGCTAGGTTGCCGCAGTTGCCCGGGTCGTCCAGTCGGGTGTAGTGCAGCGGCCGGCCGATGGCCTTCAGCGCCAGCGCGAAGTGGCGCATGGCAGCCAGGAACATCGCAATGCGCGGCTTGCCCGACCAGACATGGCTCGATTCCTCGCCAACCTCGGCCATCCAGACCGCGTCCTGCGCGGGGTCAAAGCCGTCGAAGGCGGCCGCATCCAGATCGAGCTGGTCTCCCAGCACGACCACCAGCGTGCGCAGCTCAGCCATTGGTTGGGCGGGCTTTGCGGCAGGCGTCGGAGCAGAACTTCACTTCAATCCAGTTGCGCGCCCAGCGCTTGCGCCAGGTCATGGCACGACCGCAGGCCACGCAGGGCTTGCTCGGCAAAGACTGTTTGTTGCCTTTGAACGACGGCGCGGCGGGTTTCACCACAATACTTGCACAGCTACCGTGCCGTAACGCCGCCTAGCCGAATCCCGTCAACCTTTTTTCGCCCAGGCGCTGCACCATCCCTTGGCCGCGACTTGTTTGGTTCCGAACAACGGGCAGCCACCCGCGGCATCGGTTGCCTTGCCCTGGTACAGGGCGCAATTGGCGCAGTTCTGGCCGGCTGCGTACTTGGGAAACTTCTTGGTGTCGGCCTTGCTGGCTTCGGCCACGTAGCCCAGGGCCACGGCTTGGGGGTCTTTCTCGTCAAGCTTGGCCTGGGCATGGGCGCCCGAAACCAAGGCGACGCCGCCGGCGGTCAAGGTCATCAAAAAAATGCGTCGTGGGTGGTTCATAGATTACTCGGTTTGTTGTGCAGGCCTGGGGGTGAAAAAGAGCCGCCACCGAGGGCCTGCGGTCCCGGTGTGGTTTCGATGCCAAACCAGTGGAACTGGGGTCGGATGGCCAGGCGCGAACGCCCGTTGCCATGGCGCTGTCGACGCGATCACTGAAGTACCCTCGACTGACGGCTGCGGTACCGAGCGCCTTGGGAGCGGCCCGGCGGCGCGTATCGGATTACCTACGCGCTGCGCGCTGCGGTGCGAGCGCCTTGGGAGCGGCCCGGCGGCGCTCATGCCCTGCGCCAACTGCGTCGCACAATCAGAAACAGGCGATAACCCGCTTCGAGCAGCCACAACCCCGGTCCTTTACCAAGCAGTCGGCCCGCCCAGGCCCACCGTGGCAAGGCACGCCACAGCTCAGTGAAAGCCCGGGCACCGCTGACGAGGCTGCCGTCGGCGCGGCGTACGTGCAGCCGCGCCATCGCCGCTGCGCGGGTCAAGCCCGCGCCGAGCACGGACGCTTCGCCGCACGCAACGTCTACCCATTGCACGTCGCCTGCACCAGGCTGACGACGATACATCGCAATCTCCCGCGCACAGACCGGGCACGCGCCGTCGAAGTACACGGTTGTAGATGATTTGTCGTTGGTTTCCATGCCGATAATGTATACGAAAACAACTCAATTCGCTTTCGTATAGCGATTATTACGAAAATAACAAGGATAATAGAACTCAAAAGCGATTCGTATAAACTCCCCAAGATGACCACCAAGGAACTCGCCTCGACGGCAACACGGGACGCAATTGCACCATCGCCCTACTACCGCAGTGGCGTTGTGGCACGCATGGTGCGTATGCCAGTGTCGACATTGCGTATCTGGGAGCAACGCTACAAAGTGGTGGCGCCGGCCACCACGCCGACCGGCCATCGCCTGTACTCTGCAGCCGACGTCCAGCGCCTGGCACTGCTCAAGCAGTTGACCGAGCACGGGCACGCTATCGGCGCGATCGCGGCGCTGAGCGTGGCCCAGTTGCAGCAAGTGGTAAGCACCCACGTCGGCATCGTCGCTGGCGCACGCAGCCCGCCAATGCCCCGGCCCGAGCGCTGGCGGCTGGTGGTGGTGGGTACGGCCCTGGCACGACGGCTGCAGCGCCCGGCTGTGGTTGTGCGTCTGGGGCGGCCACCCAAGGTGAGACCGGTGTTAGGTAACTTGGCCGAAGCTGTTGAAGCTGCCGAAGCCGCCGTAGCCTCCGAAGGAGCCCGCACCACGCCCGAACCGCGAGTCGACTTGCTGATTTGGCAAGCGCCGAGCCTGCACGCGAGTGCACTGCCCGAACTGAAAGCGGCAGCCGGGGCTTGGGGTGCACGCCACGTCGCGGTGGTCTATCGCTTTGCCGGCGCGGCGGCGACGGACGCGTTTGCCGGCGCCGGGGTCGTGTTGCTGCGCGAGCCTCAAAACGATGATGCACTGGGAGAGTGGCTGGCAGCGTTTGAAGGCGCTGCAGCCGCGCGCGACGCTGAGCCGCAAGACAAGCTGTTTCAGATCGATGCGCCGTGGTTGCCGACTGGCGACGCTGCCGCGCGGCGCTTCGACGACGCGACTCTGACAGACTTTGCAGGCCTGTCGTCAACCATCGCTTGCGAATGCCCGCGCCACTTGGCGGAGTTGCTGCTGCAGTTGTCGACCTTCGAGGCCTACAGCGCAGAATGCGAGAGCCGCAGCCCGGCGGACGCGGCGCTGCATGCCTACCTGACGCGTGTCGCGGGAGCCTCGCGTGCCCTGTTCGAATCGGCGTTGGAACGGGTGGCGATCCACGAGGGCTTGATGCTGCCTTCACCTTGCGCCTAGACCTGAGATCACCGCCCATGTTGAAAACACTTCAACTTGCCTGCACGGGCGAGCCGACACTGTCACGCTACGACCCGCCGTTCACCCCCTGGTTCATGCGGCGCAACGAGATCTGGTTGACGGCACAGTCGCCGCCGTAGCAGGGCAGTGGGCAAGGACTTTCATGGACAAAGAGTTGCAAACAATCTGCTACCAAACTGTTGCGGTGGCCTTGGCTGTGGCAATGAGCGGCTGTGCCTCGCAAGCGCCCGCTGTTCAGTCGAACGCGTCGGCCGGGGATAGCCGCGTCATATTGGCATGCACGCTCGCCTCCCAATGCGTGAACTCGTTCGACAGCGGCGGCCTTGGGCCAATGCGTTACGTGGGAACTCCGGCGCAGGCCCGCGCCGTGCTGCAGGCCACGCTGGCCGAATTTCCTGAGGCGCAGATTGTAAAAACCGACGGCCTGTATTTGGAGGTTGTGTTCACAACGGCGCTCGGATTCAGGGATCTGGTCGATTTCAGGATCGATGCGCAAGCGCAGCGCATCGACTTCCGCTCACGCTCATCCATCGGTCTGTTCGACTTCGGCAAGAACCGGTCGCGCATGTCCGCGTTTTCGGCGCGGTTCGAACAGAACACCAGGCGCTGAGAGCATGCACGGCGGTCGCGCGTTGCTTCATGCGGACTCGCCGGGCTCACCTGCTACGGCCTGTCACCGAGCCAGCGGGACGGGTCCGTTCCACCACCTGCGCAGCCCATCGTTGCGCTGGATCACGCGTTGCTGCCGGCGCCCGCCCCAAGTCCGGCCAGCGCGGCGGCGCGAATCTCGCGTTTGAGTAGCTTGCCTGAGGGCGTGCGCGGCAACGCTTGGTCGGCGCGCACGATGTAACGCGGCAGCTCGAAGGCAGCCAGGTGCGCGGCGAGGAAAACGCGCAGTGCGGCTATGTCCAGCGCGGCGCTGCCATGGACGGTGGCGCCCACCTCCTCTCCAAGGCGTTCATCGGGTACGCCGTAGACTGCCGCTTCGAGGACCTCGGGGTGCAGCAGCAGCGCGGCTTCGACGGCGCCGCAGCCGATGTTCTCGCCGCCACGGATGATCAGGTCCTTGATGCGGTCCACAATGAACACGAAGCCGTCTTCATCGATCAGCGCCACGTCCCCGGTGCGGAACCAGTCGCCTTCGAAGGCCGTCGCATTGGCCTCGGGGCGGTTCCAGTATCCACCGAAGACAGCGGTTCCGCGCACCAGCAGCTCCCCGCGCGCGCCAGCTGGCAAGCTGTTGCCGCCGTCATCTACAACCTTTAGTTCAAGCACCTGCGGGCAGCGTCCCGAGCTGGACGGCCGCGCCAGGTAGTCCTCGCCGGCAATGCCCGCACCGATGGCGTTGGTTTCAGTCATGCCCCAGCCGGTGCCGGGCAGTGCATGGCGAAAGCTGCTGCCAATCGAACGCACCTGTTCGGGCGCGCGCGGTGCGCCACCACCACCGACCGACAGCAGGCTATCCAGATTGTGGCCACCCGCACCCGCCACGCGCACCAGGTCGCCAGTCATGGCCGCTGGCGCCACGATGGAGGTCAGGCGGTGTTGCTCGATCAGTGCGGCGGCCGTCTGAGGGTCCCAGCGATACATACACACCAGGCGGCGTTGCGAGCGGTAACTCGATAGGTACGAGGCGTGCAAACCGGTCACATGGAACAACGGCACGGCCAGCAAGGTGCCGGGTTGTTCCGTCAGTGCGGCTGGCTCCAGGCCTGCCATCCGCTCGCCGATAGCCCGCTCAAGTTCCCAGGACAAAAGGGCCGACAGAATATTGCGTTGCGTCGAGGGTACGCCCTTGGGATGCCCGGTGGAGCCGGAGGTGTACAGGATGGTGGCCAGGTCTTCCGGTACGATTTGCGCCGCGGGCATGGCCACTTCGCCGATATCGGCCAGCCTGTCGTCCAGCGCTTGTGCGCCAGGCGGCAGCCGCTGTGCCCGTACCGCCAGCACCTGCAGGCCATCGATCGCCGAAGCCTGGGCCAGGCGGTCGAGCCGCTCCTGGTCGGCGAAAAGCAGATTGGCGCCACAGTCGGCGAGGGCATAAGCCATTTCCGAAGATTGCCAGTGTGCGTTCATGGCCACCGCAATCGCGCCGATAGCGGTAACCGCGCTGAAAGCCAATATCCATTCCGGGTAATTGCGCATGGCAATAGCCACTCGGTCGCCTTGGCGTACGCCACAGTGGTGCACCAATAAATGTCCGATCCGGCTCGAAGCTGCCCAGGCCTGGGCAAAGCTCATCCGCTCATCCCCATAGGCGAGAAACAGCTTTTCGCTGACGGTTTGTTCGTACAGGGCGCGCAGCGACTTGGGCGCGTGTACGAACACGCGTAACCGGCGCTCGTTGATCCGTTCATCGGCCAGGGCATAGGGCTGCCCGGCAGCAGTCAGCGCCGCAATCGCGTCGTTCCGGTTCATTGGCGTCATTGCGGCGCCTTCACCTGCTCGGCGCAGACTTCGTATACATCCCTGGGTGCTTCGGTAACGGGTGCTGGCATGGAACGACCTGGCAGGTGACGGTTCGTATGAGGTCTGGCGCGTCACCGTCGCTGAGCAACAGCCTGCGCGCCTGCCAGTGTAGGGGAGCGCGGGGCACCTTCGCCACCGGGCCAATGCGGCCCCGCCGCTACCTCGAATGGTATAAGTCAACGATGTGCCGAGCACTCCTGTACCTTGGGCAGCCCGTGCTGCTGGACCACCTTTTGTTCCAGCCGGATTCTGCGCTGATCCGGCAAAGTTACATGCCCAAGATGCTGCACATGCTGAATCTGGCCGGTTTTGGCATGTGCGCCTGGTCGCGCGACTCTCTCAACGCAGCCAAACCTTTCTCTTATGCGGTCACGACCTTGCCCGTGTTTGACCGCAACCTGAAGAACCTTGCCGAGAAAGTGCAGGCCGAGTGCCTGCTGGCGCATGTGCGCGGTGTGGCCTACAACACCTCGGTGGAGATATCGCTACAAAATGTGCACCCGTTTCGTTTTGACGGCGTGCCACTGGTGCTGGCCCACAATGGCGACCTGGCGCGCATGGCAGAGATGAAGAGTTTGCTGGCCCGGCAGATCCGCCCCGCCTACCTGCCGCAAATCCGCGGTACCACCGATAGCGAATGGATTTATGCCCTGTTCCTGTCGCAGTTTGCTGGTGACATGGCCGCCACCCGCCGCTTTGAGTCGGACGAAGTGGTCGCCGCTGTGCGGCAGACCTTGCATGTTCTGCGGGAGATACGCGCCGCCCTGGGAATCGCCACCTCCTCGTCGGTCAATCTGTTCATCGCCAACGGCCACCAGATCGCAGCCGTCCGGTACTGCTTTGACTTTGGCTGTTACCCGACCGAGGACCCCAGCCGCGTGCACGAAGCCAACCTGAACTACCTGAGCCTGTGGTACACCGTCGGGCGGACCTATGGCCTGCACGACGGCGAGTGGGGTATGCAAGGCGGCTCCAACGGCGACTCGGTGATCATTGCGTCCGAACCCCTGACCCGTGACACCTCGGCCTGGGTTGAGGTGCCGGAGTACGGCATGATCGTGGCCGACTCCAGCAGTGGTCACACGCGACTGCAGACCTGGCTGCTGGACTGAGCGGCCAGCATCCCTAGATCGCCTGCGCAGCGATCGCCGCCTGCAGGGCTGCGCGGTTTGCAGCGCCCACCTTGGCCATGTTCACAAGGCGCGCCAAGGTCAGGTTGGTGTGCGCCATGGAACGCAACAAAGCAGTGTGCACCACCTTTTGCAGGCGGTAGGACAGTGAAGACGCACCGTTGTAGAGCTCCAGAAAATGCGCGCTGGAGAGTTCCATGAGCAGTGAGTTTTCACAGGCGCGCACGCGTGTGCCGTGCCTGCTGTTCTCGATCAGGCTGCGATAACCGATCAGGTGACCCGGCCCCAGTACCGCCAGTCGGCGCAGGTGGCTGGGTGTTCCGGCGACGTCTGCCGCCGCCACGGGCGCTGCGACATCCAAAGCCCCGCGCACCGTGACGTAGCAGGCGCTGGCCGCGCTGCCCTCAAAGAACAGTGTTTCTCCGCGCTGCAGTTGCAGTACGCTGGTCAGGTCGGCAAAGCCATCGATTTCGTCTTCATCCCAGTCCTGGAACAGCGGCAGCAGCGGCAGAAAACGCCGGTAGTCGAACGCCAGAGCGGGTCTGCGCGTGGCGCCTTGCATCGGATCGGACTTGGCCGGCGCTGAATAGGCAACATCCTCGGGCGTTCGCCAGGCCAATGTCTGGTCGTTCAAGGCGTTAAGCTTGGCGCACAGATTCAGTGTCAGCGCCTGTTGCACCTCCAGCGCCGCCAGATTGCGCCGTGCCACCAGAATCCTGAACTCGTCGCGGCCGACAAACAGCCCGTCCAGGTTTGTCAGCGCGGTCACAGTAGCGGCACAGGTGCCGTGCTCCAGCAGGGACATTTCCCCAATCACGCCGCCATATTCGACTTGCATGACGATCAGGTCTTCTCCGCCCGGCAGCCGCACCGAGGCTTGTGCCGAACCGGTCAGAATGAAAAAGGCGCCGCGTGTGTGGCCACCCTGGCGCAACACGACCGAGCCGCGCAGGAACGAAACCGGGCGTGCGATTGACAGCAACTCCGCGCGCCCCGACTCTGTCAAAGCGTCCAGCAAGGAGTGCGCAGTTGTGCCCGCGTACGGCTCTTCGAGGGCGCCGCTCGCACTGGCGCCTGGCATGCGCATCCTTGCGGCAGGTTCCCGGTTCACTGGTGCATCTTGCTTGGTCCGTACGATGCCGTCAACTGCTACTGACGCGAGTCGGCCGCGGGCTCGCTTCATAATGGCTCGAAACTCCTTGCATTCAGCCTGTGTTTACTGTCTTTGATGCCGACGCGACCCGGGCGGCGCTTCCGTTTGACCAACTGATCCCTGCGCTCAAACGCATGTTTGAGCACGGCTGCGAGGTGCCGCTGCGCCACAGCCATGCGCTGTGCGCCGCCGACGGCAAGCAGACCGGCACGGTATTGATCATGCCGGCCTGGCAGAGCGGGCGTTATCTGGGCATCAAGACGGTCAACATCTTCCCTGGCAACGCGGGTGTCGGTCTGCCGGGTTTGCATGCCACCTATATGTTGTACGACGCGTCCACCGGCGTGCCGCTGGCGCAACTCGACGGCAACGAGATCACGGCGCGGCGCACCGCAGCAGCGTCGGCGCTGGCGGCGTCGTACCTGGCTGCACCGGATGCGCAATGCCTGCTGGTGGTGGGCGCCGGGCGCGTTGGCAGCTTGTTGCCCGAGGCCTATCGCACGGTGTTGCCGATACGCCGGGTGTTGGTATGGGACCGCACACCGGCGCATGCATTGGCGCTGGTGGCCCGGCTGCAAGCCCTGGGGCTGGATGCGCTGCTGGCAGACGATCTGTCCGACGCGGTGAGAGCGGCCGACGTCGTGAGTTGTGCGACTCTTGCGACCGAGCCACTGGTGCGCGGTGCATGTTTGCGTCCGGGCAGCCACCTTGACCTGATCGGCAGCTTCACGCCCCTGATGCGCGAGGCAGACGATGCGTGTTTTGCAGGCGCTGCGGTGTATGTGGACACGGATGAGGCCGTACACAAGAGTGGCGATCTGCTGGGCCCGCTGTCACGCGGCGTATTCCTGCCAGCAGACATCCGCGGCACCTTGGCTGACCTGTGCGGTGGCAAGATTCCTGGCCGCTCGTCTGACGACCGACGCACGGTCTTCAAGTCGGTCGGTACGGCGCTGGAAGACCTTGCCGCTGCGGTGCTGGTGTACGAGTCGCGCCGGAGTCCGCTGGACGTGGGGCTCGGACCAAACCCGGGACATGCGCTTACTTGACCGTTTGGTGTGCCAGTTTGCCGCCGGGCGACCAATGCCGAAGTCATCGACAATCGGCGCCGCGCGACTGGCAAGGTGCCCGCAAATCGCCTCGCCGACGGCCCGGTCTAGTCTGGCAGGTGACCGGTGTCCGGAGGCGATACCCGCGGCGGTGCCACGCGCCGCGCCAAGCCCAGCCAGCAGGTGAAGGCTAAACCGGCCAGCAACAGCGCGTAAGCGGATGGCTCCGGCACGGCCGTCGTGATTGCGGCATAACTGATGCCAAAAGCCGCCTGGGCCGAAGAGGTGTTGTCCCCGAGGAACAGGAAATTCCTGGTTCGGTAGGCATCTTCCCCAAACCCGCTGTAGCTGGAATAGTCGCGCAAGGCGCCGCTGAGCACCGCTTTGCCTCCCTGCGACAGCACATACTCCCCGCCCAGCACATCGAGCTGCCAGACCCGGTAATCGGCCAACAGGCTGGTCACCGCTGTCGACAGGTTGTTTTCGGCTGCCACGAACAGGCTGGGTGCGGCTGCCTGGGCGAAGATGCTGCCAGCCTGAAAACCCAGTTCGATGCCTTGAAGGTCGTTACCGATCAAGGTGATGGAGAAACCGGCACGGTCGTTGCTGCTGTGGCTCTCGTTGCGCACCCGAAAGCCCAGTGTGAGTGAATATCCAGCGTCCCGCAGCAAGAGCGGGAATGCCGGGTTGACCAGGGCGCCGGCGTGGACCTGGAATGGCGGAAAGGAGATCGGGGCGAGGCGATTGGAGAAACCGCCGAATGCGTTGTTCGGTAACGAGCCCGTTGGAATGAGTTCCGTCCCAGCTGCGCTGATGGTCTGCGTCATGCCAAAAAAACCACTGCCGAGCCAGCCCTGGCCGGGCGGAGCAACGTTGGGTTGCACAGCGGCGTCGTACAGCACCTGCGTAAGCGCCGTTGCCGGTAGCGATACCAGGGCTAAACTGGCCACCATGCCCAGGTGGAATAGTGCATTGCGGGTCTGGGCAAGTCGCATTTTCCATCCCAAGTGGCTTATTTTGCCGCAGCTTACTTGAAATCCACGCGGCGCGATACAGTGGAACGATGGTGTTAATCCCCGAGTGACAGTTGCCGCAATGCGGACCGGGCGCCGCCACTGTCTTTGTCAGCGCGGGTTGCGAAGCATCTGCTATGCTGATTTTTGCTTCAAGGAGTGTGTATGTTTGAGCGTGAACCATCCCGTCGTACCGTTCTGGGTGCGGCCGTTGGCGCCGCCGGATCCGCCTTGTTACCGCAGTTTGCGCAGGCCCAGGGCACAGTGCGCCGGGGCGGCACCCTGGTGGTCGCTGCCGATACCGAGCCGCGCAACCTGAATCCCGCAATCGTCGCGTCGAACGGCGTTTTTTACGTTGCCAGCAAGGTCATCGAACCGCTGGCGGAGATGTCTTACGATGGCAGCGGGCTGGTGCCTCGCCTGGCCACCGAATGGAGTGGCAGTGCCGATGGCCGTAGCGTCACCTTCAAGCTGCGCCCCGGCGTTACCTGGCACGACGGCAAAGCTTTTTCCTCGGCGGACGTGGCGTTTTCAGCACTCGAAGTGTGGAAGAAGGCCCAGAACCTGGGCCGCGTGTTGTTCAAGGATCTCGAAGCGGTCGAGACGCCCGACGGCGGCACCGCAATCTTTCGCTTCGCCAAGCCGACACCGCTGCAACTGATCCGCAACGCATTGCCAGCGGTCACAGCCGTCGTTCCCAAGCACCTGTACGAAGGCACCGACATCGCCACCAACTCGGCCAATACGAAGCTGGTGGGTACGGGACCATTTCGCCTTGTCGAACACAAACCCGGCGAGTTCTACCGGCTGGCAAAGAGCCCAACCTATTGGGACCGCGACAAACCCTACCTGGACGGCATTATTTACCGGGTGTTGCCCGACCCAGGTGCGATCGCTGCGGCGATCGAGGCCGATCAGATCCAGCTCGCCGCGTTCTCTGCGATTCCGCTGAGCGAGTTGCCCCGACTGGCGGCTATCAAAGGTGTGCAGGTGCTCAACAAGGGTTACGAGGGCATCACCTACCAGTTGACGGTGGAGATAAACCATCGGCGCAAGGAGCTCTCCGATGTGCGCGTGCGCCGTGCCATCGCCCACGCCATTGACAAGGACTTTGTGGTGTCGACGATTTTCCGCGGCTACGCGAACACCGCTGCCGGGCCGATCCCGAAGTTCGACAAGCAGTTTCATGTGTCAGATCCGGCGCTTCCGAACTTCGATGTAGCCAAAGCCAATGCCTTGCTCGACGAAGCCGGTTATCCGCGCCAGGGTGGCGCGATGCGTTTCAAGCTGCGTTTGTTGCCGGCGCCGTGGTTCGAGCAGACGCGCCAGATGGGCGACTACCTGCGCCAGGCCCTGCGCGTCGTGGGCATCGATGCGGAACTGGTAAATAACGACGCCGCAGGCCACACCAGGGCCATTTACACCGACCATAACTTTGACCTGGCCATCGGGTCGCCGGTGTACCGCAACGACCCGTCAATTTCCACCACGATTCTGTACCAGGGCGGCTTGCCAGCCGGGGTACCGTTCTCCAACCAGTACGGTTTCAACGATGCGGCGGTCAACACCACCATCGCCAGGGCGGCCGAGACCCTGGACGCGGCGACCCGGGTGCAGTTGTACCGGGACTTCCAGCGCCAGGTAGCGCAAAGCCAGCCCTTGATCCAAGTGGCAGAGTTCACCTTCATCTCGGTGATTCGGGATCGGTTGCACAACGTGGCCAACAACCCGCGCTGGGCTACCTCCAACTGGGCCGATACCTGGCTAAGTGCCTGAGCTTGATCGCCGGGCCGGCCGCAGCTTTGCGCTTGGGTAGCCAATGATCCCTGTCTGGCGCATTGTGGGCCGCCGGCTTGGCAATGCCGTGCCGGTTCTGTTGATCGTCGCCATCGGCTCCTACTGCCTGCTGGAACTGGCGCCGGGTGACGCCGTGGACGCCTACTTGTCCGGCAGCGGTGGTGATGCCGGCCTGGTGGCGCAACTGCGCCAGCAATGGGGACTGGACCGCTCCTTTGCAACACGCCTGACGTCCTACCTGCTGTCGCTGTTGACGCTGGATTTCGGCTGGTCGGTGGCGTTTTCGCGCCCGGTGCGCGAGGTGGTACTGGACCGGATGGGCAACACCCTGCTGCTGATGTCCGCCGCCGTTGCGCTTTCGTTCTCGCTGGGCACCCTGCTCGGTGTTGCGGCCGGGTCGCGCCCGCAGTCCTGGCGCGACCGCTGGTTGTCATGGTTGTCGCTGGCCCTGTATGCCGCGCCCGGCTTCTGGCTCGGCCTGATGATGATTGTGGCGTTTGCCGTCAAGCTGAGCTGGTTTCCGCTGGGTGGCATCGCCACCATTGGAGAGCCGCGCGCCGGTCTGGACCATGTGCTGGACGTTGCCTGGCATCTGGTTCTGCCGGCTTCGGCCCTGGGCCTGGTCTACCTGGCCCTGTACCTGCGCCTGATGCGCGCCGGCATG
>JAJAZK010000449.1 GCA_026785765.1 Rhodoferax sp.
GAACAACTCGAAGCGGTTGTCAATGTGAGCATCACGCCCGACCCGGAGGTGCATGTGCACCGTATCGGCCGCACCGGTCGCGCGGGTGAGTCCGGTCTGGCGCTGAGCCTGGCAAGCATGGCCGAGATGGGCGCGGTAGGCCGGATAGAGCAGTACCAGAAGCAGGAATCGGTCTGGCACAAACTCGACGAACTGACCCCCACCGGCCGGGGCCCGCTGCTGCCGCCCATGGTGACGCTGCAATTGCTCGGCGGGCGCAAGGAAAAGATTCGCCCGGGCGATGTGCTCGGCGCACTCACGGGGCCGGACGGCGGCTACACCCGAGAACAGATCGGCAAGATCAACGTGACGGAGTTCACCACCTTCGTGGCGGTCGAGCGGGCCATCGCGCAGTAGGCGCTGCGCCGGCTCAACGCGGGCAAGGTCAAGGGGAAGAGTGTGAAGGTCAGGTTTTTGTAAAGGCCTTGAAAATCGAAAGTTATGCTTTCGAATTTCAAGGTAATATCAGGTCGTGATTGACCGCAGCCAACTTCTCAGCGTCCTGTCTGATCGATTGGCAGAGACCCGCGCCGTTGCGCTACTGGGCGCGCGCCAGGTCGGCAAGACCACTTTGGCAAGAAGTTACGTGCAGCGGCACCGGTGTTCTTATTTTGATCTCGAGGATCCACAGGCACTGGCGGAGCTGGCGCAACCCCAGGCAGTCCTGCAAGGATTGCTGACCGAGGGTCGAACAGTCGTTATTGACGAAGTCCAGCGCAGACCGGATCTATTCCCGCTGCTGCGCACATTGATAGACCAACACAATCGCAATGCCCAGTTTCTGTTGCTGGGCAGCGCCTCCCCGTTGCTGTTGCGGCAATCCAGCGAATCGCTGGCGGGTCGCCTTGGGCTAATGCAAATGGGCGGGCTGGCTTTGGCGGAGGTGAGCGACCAGTCTTGGGCGCGGTTGTGGCTGCGTGGCGGATTTCCCCGTGCCTGCCTCGCAAACAGCGACCGCGCCGCGCAACGCTGGTTGCGCGATTACCTGGCGCTGGTGATCGAGCGCGACTTGCCTCAACTCGGACTGAACGTGGCGGCGCCGGTGATGCAGCGCTTTTGGCGCCTGTTGGCGCACTACCACGGGCAGACCTGGAATGCAGCCGAGCCGGCCCGCAGTCTGGGACTGAGCGAGCCGACCGTACGCAAGTACCTTGACTTCCTCAGCGGCCTGCAGCTTGTGCGGCAACTGGCGCCATGGCACGAAAATCTCGGGAAAAGGCAAGTCAAGGCGCCCAAGGTCTACCTGCGTGACACCGGTCTGCTGCACTACCTGTTGGGCATTGCCGACCCGCAGACCCTGTGGCTGCATCCCCGAAGTGGTGCCAGCTGGGAAGGATTTGCGCTGGAGCAGGTCTTGCAGGTGGCCCAGCCGGATGAAGCGTACTTTTGGGCCACCCATGCAGGCGCCGAACTGGACCTCTTGATGTTCAAACGCGGGCTACGAGTAGGTGTCGAATTCAAGCGGGTCGATGCACCGAGAATGACCCCCTCCATGCATATCGCGATGAACGACCTGCAACTCGACGCGCTGTACGTGGTGTACCCGGGAACACGGCGTTATGCGCTGGGCCACAGTTTTGAAAGGGCAACGCCGAGTCGGCCCATTGAAGCGGTGCCGCTAGCCGATCTGGGCCGCATGCAGGCAGACTGGCTGTGAAGCGCGGCGCCAACTGACCCGATCAGCCGGGTCGCCTTGCGGAGCCGTCGTCACTGTGGGCGCGGCGCAATGGCAGGTCGAAGTCTTACGGTGAATCGGCGGGGCTTTATCTGACCACGCTGGCGACGTCGGGCTCGATCAGTTTGAAACCGGCGTTGACCTCATCGATAAATCGGGCGGTGAGAGAGCCATGGCCTTGCTGCTTGGTTCGTCAAATACTGCACCCATGATGCACTCCTGCGAAGTGTGGCTGTAATCAGCTTACCTCTTGACCAGCGCACATATCCGCCAGACCATCCCCGACAAACTCGGTGCCACGTCGATCAGGCCGTCCCCCGCTTGATGCGCATGGTGCGGGTTGCACCAATTACCAATTTCAAGGGTGCCACGGGTTTCCTGGCAGCGGTGCGCTTCGCTGCACGTTTTTTGGCCACCAGGGGTTTCACTGGAACAATGGTCACTGGTGCTGCGGCGTGCTCCCGGGGTCTCTCCACCACCGGCCCAGGCGTCAACTTGAGTAACTCCCGATGCGCCGCCTCCATCAATCGCGCCAGTTCTGGCAGATCGGGCAGCGCCTTGCGGCAAGCGGTAAGACCGAAGTCGAGCGAGCCGTTGTAACTCTGCACTGTTACGTTCAGGGCCATGCTGTGCACTGCAATCGGGACCGGGTAATAGGTGAGCACCCTGGCGCCCGCCATGTACAGCGCAAACTTGGGGCCGGGCACATTGGAGATCGCCACATTTGCAATCGGTGGCATCGTGTTGGCGAGTTTGGAGCGCCCAAACAGCGACGCCAGCCCGCTGATCAGCCAGGGGGCTCCGAGCGAAGGAAAGTCGGTCGGCGTGACCGACTTCATGCTCGCCGAGATGGCTTTGGCGGCCGCACTGGAAAGCTTGATGCAACGCAAGCGTTCCAACGGGTCGGCCACCGTGCTGGCCAGACTGACCCGCATCATCGACACCTGGTTGTTCAGGTCGGTATTGCCTGCCTCGCGCAGACTCACCGGCACGGCTGCCAGCAGTGGGTCGGACAGCACACAACCGCGGTCGGCCAGGTAGTGCCGCAGGGCGCCGGAACAAATCGCGAGCACCACGTCATTGAGCGACACCTCGTTGCCTTTGGCGATGGTCTTGATCTTCTCCAGTGGCACCGAGAAACTCGCAAAAAAGCGCTGGTTGGTGACACTCACATTGATCGGTGTGCGCGGCGCAAACCAGTTGGTCTTGGGCGCCTTGGCACCCCCGACATCGCGGTTGGACTCGCGCCCGGCGCGCACCAGTCCTACCAGTGCGCTGGCCAGAGCTGGCACCGTCTTGACCAGCTTGATGGTCTGCTGCGCGGTGTTCTTGATACCCGCCATGGCGAGCTCGGCGACTCCGAAGTTGTCGGTCGGCACAAAACGCCTGGAGGGCGCAGCCCGCACATGGCGCGGCACTGGCCCAATGTCCATGATGGCGTTCGCCAAGGCGATGCCGCCCGCGCCGTCCAGCGCCGCATGGTGCACCTTGGAATAAAACGCCACATGGCGGGTGCCGGGTGGGGAGTCGGCTGGTGATTGCACACCTTCGATCACGTAAAACTCCCACAGCGGGCGACTGCGGTCCAGCAGGCTCGAATGCAGACGGCCCACCAGCTTGTCCAGCTGCGCGCGGCTGCCCGGTTTGGGCAACACCGTGCTGCGGATGTGGTACTCCATGTCAATGTCATCGTCGGCCACCCATACCGGGTTGGCCAACTCAAACGGCATGTTCACCAGCTTGCGCTGGAACACTGGCGCCAGGTGCATGCGCGCGCCGATGTGCTGGCGCAGGGTGTCCAAAAAGTCACCCTCGAACCCAGGCGGTAACTCATAAATGTTGAGGCTGCCCACATGCATGGGCTGCTCGGGTGTTTCCAGGTACAGGAAGGAGGCGTCGAGGCCGCTCAAGTGGTGCATGCAGGCTCCGTGGTGTGCAAGCCTCCATCTTCGCCCTTTGGTCGCCGCAAAAAAGGAGAAAGCTGGCCGGGGATCTCAGGGAAATCCCTGGACGCCAACGGGGCGTTCGCTCAGAACACCCGGTCAGAAAGGGCGCTGCCGTCAGCCCCGTGCATGCGTCACGCCACCATCCACCACCAGGGTAGAACCCATGACGTAGTCGCCCGCACGAGACGCGAGGTAGATCGCCGCGCCCGCCATGTCCTCGGTCGTACCAATACGACCGGCCGGGATACGCGCCGACACCACATCGGCATGGTCGCGCGCATCCTTGTTCATATCGGAGGCAAAGGCGCCGGGTGCGATCGCCGACACCGCAATGTTGTCCTTGGCCAGGCGCAGGGCCATGCGCCGTGTCAGGTGGATCAACCCCGCCTTGCTGGCGGCGTAGGAGTAGGTCTCCTGCGGGTTCACCGAGACGCCATCAATGGAGGCAATGTTGATGACCTTGGCGACCTGATTCTTTCCCGCCTTGCACAAATGCCCATGCAACGCCTGGGTCAGAAAAAATGGCGCTTTCAGATTCAGGTCCACCACCTTGTCCCAGCCGCTTTCTGGAAACTCGACAAACGGCGCACCCCAGGCGGCGCCGGCGTTATTGACCAGAATATCCAGCGCACTCTCATAGGCAGAAAACGCGGTGGCCAGCGCCTGTATGCCTTCGGTCGTGGACACGTCGGCCGGCAGCGACATACACGGGCCCAGCGCCGACAGTTCATCGGCCGCCTTGTCACAGGCCGCCGCCTTGCGCGCCGAGATGTACACACGTGCGCCGTGCGCCAGAAAACCCTCGGCAATCATGCGACCGATGCCGCGCGAGCCACCCGTGATGAGGGCGCAGCGCCCTTTGAGCGAGAAAAGATCCTGCATGGTGTTACTCCTGTTGACCACAACCGCGGCTGGCGCAACCACGCGTCAGCCAAAACTTCCTGCGCGGCCGAGCGCACCCAACCGGGTCGCGATGGCGAAAAACTCCGCTACCGTCTGCTCGATGATCTCCTGCGCCGACTTGATCGAATCGATCAAGCCCGCACTCTGGCCAGCCAGCGCCGGTGCCGCTTCCATGTCGCCATCAAAATAAACGGACTGGATACCCTTGAAGCTGTCGGGCGGCATCAATCCGGCTGTATGAATGAGTTTGGTGCGCTCCGACTTGAGGGCGCGGATACACGGCGAGGATTTCTTGTTCAGGATCCAGGTGCCGGTTTCCCTGGCGCCGACGATGGCGTTCTTGAAATTGGCGTGCACCGGGCTCTCCGCACAACTGACAAAACGCGTGCCCATCTGGATCGCCTCGGCACCCAGGGCAAATGCTGCCGCCATGCCGCGACCGTCACAAATGCCACCGGCTGCGATCATCGGAACATCGACGCGCGCGCGGATCGCCTGCAACAACACCAGGGTGGAGACCTCCTCGGGGTTCTTGAAGCCGCCGCCCTCGGCGCCTTCGACGGCCAGACCATCGATACCGGCGTCAACACATTTGAGCGCGGTGTCCACCGTCGGCACGGCATGGTAGACGGTGATCCCGGCGTCTTTCAACGGCCGGATGAACTTGGCCGGGCTGCCCGCCGAGGTGGTGACGAAGCGCACGCCAGACTTGCAAACGAATTGCAGCATCGCGTCGTCGCTCAAAAAGCGGATCGGCAGGTTGACACCAAACGGCAACCCCAGCGCCGCCATTTTGGTGATCTCGGCCTGGCAATTGGCAGTTTCCCCGGAAGACGTCTCAATGATGCCCAGACCACCGGCGCGCGACACGGCCGACGCCAGCGCAGTGCGGGCGATCCAGCCCATCGGGGCCTGGACGATGGGGTAACGGGCGCCGGTATGGGCGAGGACACGGTTCATGGAAACCTGTGGCTGATGGAGGGATGGCGAGCTTAGCCTGAAAGGCGCGGCTGGGCTGGTCACCAAGGTGCTAATGCAGTGTTGCGCGTTACGCTCATCGGCTCTTCGGGTGTGGTGACCCGAGGGCCTGTACACGCGGGATGGATCGCCAAGTTTTGAGCCTGCGCGCAAGCTTGTGTCCTGGCCAGGCGGCCCGGGCACACGCTTGCGCGCGAGAGGAGTCTATGGGTACACCGTCAACC
>JAJAZK010000450.1 GCA_026785765.1 Rhodoferax sp.
GCGCTACCTTGATCCCGGATTCCCCGGACAAGACCCCACGAGTCGCAAACCAAACCCGGACTTCGTGCTGAACCAGGCACGTTACAAGGGCGCGTCGATCCTGTTGGCGCGCAAGAACTTTGGTTGCGGGTCGTCGCGGGAACACGCACCGTGGGCATTGGACCAGTATGGGTTTCGTGCCATCATCGCCCCGAGTTACGCCGACATCTTCTTCAACAACAGCTTCAAGAACGGCCTGCTGCCGATTGTGCTGCCACAGGCACAGGTAGCGGCGCTTTTTGACGATGTGCTGGCCTTTCCGAACTACAGTCTGACGGTCGATCTTGAACGACAGGTGGTCATCAAGGCTCAAGGTGGGGAATTGCCTTTCGAGGTACAGGCGTTTCGCAAGTACTGTCTGCTCAATGGCCTGGACGACATTGGTCTGACGATGCGCCACGCGGACAAAATCCGATCATTCGAGGCCCAGAGGCTGGTACAAAAGCCATGGCTCACCAAGTCCCTTGCTGCCCATTTTTGAGGAGTTCCCATGAAAATCCGCGTCGCGTTGGCGTTGGTTGCAGCACATCTTGTCGCTTCGCCCGTTGCACATGCTGGTGTGATCGAGGAATTGCTGGCGCTGCCCGCAATCCAATCCTTGTTGGGGCGGCTGCCCGACGTGCAGGCGACACTGCAACGGTGCGCCTCTGACGGCAGGTACAGGCAGCGAAACGCAGCCGTCTGTCAACAGGCTGAGAATGCGAGCCGATTAGCAAAAATGCCGCTGGAACTTCGCGCTGTCCTGGCCGTGCCGGCAGCATCGGCGTCGATCCGGGAACTCTGCCTGGCGGTCCAATCAGGATCAACGCAAAACAGCTACCTGTGTGCCGAGCTCGCGAAGGCTGACCTGGGATTCAAGACCCAGTTGGACCAGACCCGCCAGGCCAATGAGGCTGCCGAACTGCAACGCCGACAACGGAGCGGTGGTGGTGCGGCACAGCAACCAGACTCCAACAATTAGATCCCACATCACTTGCTGGCCGCGCCTGCAAACTTCTCCAGAAACACATGAATATCGCAGTCTTGCCAGGTGACGGTATTGGAAAAGAAATCGTCGCCGAGGCGGTCAAAGTGTTGGATGCGCTGGACCTCGGGCTCGAAATGCAGACGGCCCTGGTCGGTGGCGCCGCGTTTGAAGTGCACGGCCATCCGTTGCCGGACTCGACGCTGCGACTCGCGAAATCTGCAGATGCCATCCTTTTTGGTGCGGTCGGCGACTGGAAGTACGACAAGCTCGAACGCCCACTGCGCCCGGAGCAGGCGATCCTTGGCCTGCGCAAGCACCTCGGACTTTTTGCCAATTTCCGGCCGGCAATCTGCTATGAACAACTGGTTGGCGCATCCAGCCTCAGGCCCGAGGTGATCGCCGGCCTCGACATTCTGATCATCCGGGAACTCACCGGCGACATCTACTTCGGGCAACCACGCGGGCGGCGCACTGCCATCGACGGGCACTTTCCTGGCAGCGAAGAGGCCTTCGACACCATGCGCTACTCGCGCCCGGAAATCGAGCGCATCGCCCATGTGGCGTTCCAGAGCGCGCGCAAACGCTCCAAACGCGTCACCAGTGTGGATAAGGCCAACGTGCTGGAAACCTTCCAGTTCTGGAAGGACATCGTGACCGAAATCGGCCTTCAGTATCCGGATGTCGCACTCGACCATATGTACGTCGATAACGCCGCCATGCAACTGGTGCGGGCCCCGAAAAAGTTTGACGTGGTGGTAACCGGCAATATGTTTGGGGACATCCTGAGCGACGAGGCTGCGATGTTGACTGGCTCGATTGGCATGTTGCCTTCGGCCAGCCTGAACGCCACGAATCAGGGTCTGTATGAACCCAGTCACGGAAGTGCGCCGGATATTGCCGGCAAGGGCATTGCCAATCCGCTGGCCACGATTTTGAGCGCGGCCATGATGCTGCGCTTCAGCCTTAACCAGGAACACGCCGCCGACCGTATCGAGGTCGCCGTCAAACGGGTTTTGAGCCAGGGCCTGCGCACGGTCGACATTCATTCGGTTGGCACCCGGCTTGTCGGTACTGCGGAAATGGGCAGTGCGGTGGTCACCGCCCTGAAAAACTGATTCGCCTATAATTTTTTCATGTCCAGTACGCACCACAATCGCCAGTTCGCACGGTCCACCACGCGTCGACCCGTATCACTCGCGGACGTTGCTGGCACCAAAACGACTATCGGCTGACACAGCCCGGTTCGTCGTGCCCCACCCGGCCAGACGAGCCGGGCAACTGAATTGAAACTATTGCAGTTTGAACAAGGGGTAGCACATGACGGTAGGTAATGTGGTGGGACTGGTCGGCTGGCGTGGGATGGTTGGCTCAGTGCTGATCGAGCGGATGCTAGCCGAAGGTGATTTCAAGCTGATCGAGCCGGTTTTCTTTTCCACCTCCAACGCAGGTGCCATCGCTCCTGTCGCTGCGGGCGGCGGTCGGCTGCAGGACGCGCATGACACGGCACTGCTCAAGCAATGCGACATCATCATCACGGCGCAAGGCGGCGATTACACAGCCTCGATGTTCCCGAAACTACGCGCAACCGGCTGGGACGGGCACTGGATCGACGCCGCCTCCACCCTGCGCATGCAGGACGAAGCCGTGATCATTCTCGACCCGGTCAATCTGCCGGTGATCCGCAAGGCGCTTTCTGCGGGAGGCCGAAACTGGATCGGGGGAAATTGCACGGTCAGTTGCATGTTGATGGGCGTGGGTGCATTGTTCAAAGCCGGGCTTGTCGAGTGGATGACCAGCATGACGTACCAGGCAGCGTCCGGCGGCGGCGCACAGCACATGCGCGAATTGCTTACCCAATTCGGTTCCCTGCACGCAGAGGTTCGACAACTGCTCAACGACCCTAAATCGGCGATCCTGGAAATCGACCGGCTGATCCTGGCCAAGCAACTGTCTTTGCCGCCTGCAGAAACGGGCAACTTTGGAGTGCCACTCGGCGGCAGTCTGATTCCCTGGATCGACAAGGACCTCGGCAATGGGGTTAGCCGCGAAGAATGGAAAGGCGGCGCAGAAACCAACAAGATCCTCGGGCAAGGCGCGGCGTTCGGCACACCAGCGGTACCGGTCGACGGGTTCTGCGTGCGCGTGGGCGCGATGCGTTGCCACAGCCAAGCGTTGTTGTTCAAACTGAAGAAGGATGTCCCAACCGCCGATATTGAAGCCATGATTGCGGCAGACAACCAGTGGGTGCAGGTAGTACCGAATGACCGCGAGTCGAGCATGCGCGAATTGACACCGGTAGCCGTCACCCGCAGGTTGGGAATTCCGGTCGGGCGCTTGCGCAAGATGGCGATGGGACCGGAGTACGTCGGCGCGTTCACGATCGGGGACCAACTGTTGTGGGGCGCCGCCGAGCCGCTGCGGCGCATGCTTCGGATCTTGCTCGAGCATTGAGCCCGCCCGGATAAGGCGCGCAACGGGCAATCCTTTCGGTGCTCAGGCGCAGTTTTGTGAAATGGTTCCACGCCCTGCATAAACCTGGCCCAAACCCTGACGGCTTACGTGACCCGTTGTCGTTTGACAACAGCCTCCTGTCCGGTCAGACCGCCGCGGCGCGCCGAACGATACTTAAGGGCTTTCTCAGCTTGTCAGGCTAAGACATTGATGTTATGGTCCTTTTCAAGGCTAGAGTGTCGTGGCGATTGTTCCTGCAACTGGCAATGTTTTGTGGGCGGCCCGACCATCGGAGGTTACTAAATTGATATCTAAGTCACAACGCTGGCGTCAAACGGCTATTGCTTCACTGGTTGCGGCGCTGTTGGGTATGTCCTCTTCTGGGGCACTAGCGCTAGCATTGGGTCGAGTCACGGTTCAATCCGCACTCGGAGAGCCTCTACGGGCCGAGATCGACATACCGGAAATCAATGCGGAAGAAGCTTCAACGCTCAAAACCTCGGTGGCACTCCCGGAAGCCTATCGGGCCGCAGGGCTCGAATACAACCCGGCTTTGGCAGGAGTGCAGATCACCCTGCAACGCCGTGCCGATGGACGTGCCTTTCTGCGCTTGAGCAGCGACAGGCCGGTCATCGAACCGTTTGTCGATCTCATCCTTGAAGCCAGTTGGGCAGCCGGACGTGTGGTGCGCGACTATACGATGCTGCTGGATCCGCCCAGTCTGCGCGCTGCGGTGGCACCGGCGGCAGCGGCAACCGTTGCAGCGCCACCGGTGGCGCTGCCACAAACGGCACCAGCGCCAGTTGCTGTGCGGCCCGCGGCCGCGCCTATCCGCAGGGCGGCGCCCAGCGTTGCATCGGCAGCCCTTACCAAAACTACGAACAATGGCGGTAAGCAGATTGCCGTGCAACCGGGCGATAGCGCGAGCAAGATTGCGGCGAGCACCAAATCGGCACAGGTATCGCTGGACCAAATGCTGGTCGCATTGTTGCGCGCCAACAATGATGCATTTGTCAACGGTAATCTGAATCGTCTCAGGGCGGGCTCGGTGCTGACAATTCCCACCGATGAGCAAGTCCTGGGCTTGAGCCCGTCGGAGGCTTCCCGGACCGTCGTCGCGCAGAGCCGGGACTTCAACGACTTCCGCGGAAAACTCGCTGCCAACGCTCCGTCGGTTCCGGTCGCTGCGGCCGACCGCAAGGCGGGCGGTGCGGTGCAGGCCAAAGTCGAGGACAAAAAGTCCGCCCTGGTGACGCCAGACAAGCTGACCCTTTCCAAGGGCGCTTTAGCCAAGGCGGAGGAGGAGAAAATTGTCCAGGAAAAGGCTGCCAAGGATGCCTCCAATCGAACAGCGGAACTGACCAAGAACATCAAGGACCTGGGCAGCATCGGTGCAGCTTCGGCTCCGGCTGCTGCGAAGCCAGCAGCGGCGGTCACGGCAGCACCGCCACCGGCACCGGTACCAGTTGCGGCTCCAGTCGCAGCTCCCGCGTCCGTAGCGCCGGCAGCAGCAACCATCGCCATTGCAACGCCCGCACTTAGTCCGTCCGCCCCGGTTGCAGAGGTAACCCCCGCGCCCGCTGCAGCACCGGCGCCCGCGCCAGCAGCGGTAAAACCTGTACCAGTTCCAGTCGTCGCGAACAGCGCAAAATCTGAGCCGAGCTTTATTGATGGCTTGGTGGGGAACCCGTTGCTGTTGGGCGGCGCAGCCGCGTTGGTGGCTTTACTCGCAGGTCTGGGCATTTACCGCGCCGGGCAGCGGCGCAAGACCGCTGATGTGGACAGTGCCTTTCTCGAAAGTCGGCTGCAGCCAGACTCATTCTTCGGCGCCAGCGGCGGGCAGAAAGTGGACACCAATGACGGAGCGGCCACCGGCTCGTCGATGGTGTACTCACCTAGCCAGCTCGACGCAGCGGACGATGTCGATCCGGTAGCAGAGGCAGATGTGTACCTCGCTTATGGCCGTGATTTGCAGGCCGAGGAAATTCTCCGCGAGGCTTTGCGCACCCACCCAGGACGCATCGCAGTACACCAGAAACTCCTCGATATTTATGCCAAGCGCCGTGACGTCAAGGCATTCGAGGGAATGGCGAACGAGGCTTTCAAGCTGGCAGGAGCGCAAAGCGCGGATTGGGCGCGCATATGCGAGCAGGGCCTGACCATAGACCCGGCCAACCCCTTGTACCAGCCGGGTGGGCAGCCTTCGATGACGACCCAGCCCATCGCTGTCGCGGCAGTGGCAGGGGCGGCTGCAATGGCAGTGGCCAGTGCTGCGACGCAGAAGCTGGACGTGTCTTCCAGTGGGCCGGCCTCAGCATCCATGGACCTCGACCTGGATCTCGATTTTTCGCTGGACGATGCGGCTCCGAGCACCATCATCCACGCGCAACCAACGCGCATGGAACAGACGGTTGCGCTCACTGCCGTCCCAGCGGCACCGGCGCCGCTGGACATGGACTTCGGAGTTTCCACCGCCGCCATGGACAGGCCGGTGGCTGCCAAACACAAGCCGCCGCCAGTGGAACTCGAATTGCCGGATTTGTCGATGGCCGATCAGACAGTGGCCATGTCGCCGCCGCCCGGCAATGATGTCGACGAGTTCCGCCAGCAAGCCGAAGTGAGTTTCGGCTCTACCAACCCGGTGCCGCTGCAGATTTCGGCGGCGGCAGCGCTTCCCGGCAGCGTTGATGCACCACTGCCTGACGTCAGTTTTGGTGCCATGGAGCCCCACGCCCTGACCGCGAGCCAGGCGCCGCTGAATACCCCTGACGCACCAGACTCCGGCATGCTGGAGTTTGACTTGGGCACGCTCTCGCTCGACCTCGACCCGGCGCCAAACGGTACGATGCCTGCTGCTCTGGGAGAACCAGAAGATCCCATGGCCACCAAATTGGCATTGGCCGAGGAGTTCGTGTCGATCGGCGACGACGACGGTGCGCGCGCGCTGATTGAAGAAGTCATCGCGGAAGCCACTGGTGAGCTCAAGACCAAAGCCCAGCGCGCCTTGAGCAGCCTGGGGTAATCGTTCGCCTAGTGTGAACCCGGCGCAAACACGCTCCCGCGTGGCGCTGGGGGTCAGTTACCACGGTGGCGCCTACCAAGGTTGGCAGAGCCAGTCCTCCGGGAAGACCGTGCAAGACCATCTGGAAGCGGCATTGGCAGCCGTTGCCTGCCACCGGGTTTCGACGCTGTGTGCCGGCCGCACGGACGCTGGCGTGCACGCGCTGATGCAGGTGGTGCATTTCGACACCACCGCCGAGCGCCAGGAAAACGCATGGGTAAGGGGCTGCAACTCACTGTTGGCGCACGATGTCGCGGTCCAGTGGGCGCGCGTTGTGCCGGCAGAGTTTCATTGCCGCGCCAGCGCCATCTCGCGCCGTTACGTTTATGTGATCCTGCAGTCGGATGTGCGGCCCAGCATTGATGACGGCCGCGTGGGATGGGTGATACACCCGTTGTCGCAGCCCGCCATGCAAGTCGCGAGCGAGCTGCTGTTGGGCGAGCATGACTTTTCCTCCTTCCGGGCTGCCGCGTGCCAGGCAAGAAGCCACGTCAAGGTGCTGCAGTCGATTCGTATTTCTCGACGCGGCGCGTATTGGCGCTTTGAGTTCGAAGCCAATGCGTTCCTGCACCACATGGTTCGCAACCTGATGGGCTGTTTGCTGGCGGTCGGCCAGGGGAAACAGCCGCCGCATTGGGTCGCGCAAGTGCTGCAGGCACGTTCCCGCAAAGCGGCAGCACCGACCTTCCCGCCGCACGGGCTGTACTTCCTGGGACCACGTTACGACACGGCATGGGGTCTGCCAGAGCGTACCGATGGGTATGATGGGCTCCCATGAATCCAGCCTTTGCCAGCATGGCGCGTACGCGCATCAAGATCTGCGGCCTGACGCGCGAATGTGATCTGGACGCGGCGGTGGCCGCTGGCGCCGACGCCGTGGGGTTCGTTCTGTATGAAAAGAGTCCACGACACGTAACGATTGAGCGGGCTGCACTGCTGGCCAGGCGCCTGCCGGCGTTTGTCACACCGGTGCTGCTGTTCGTGAATGCCGAGCGCGACTTTGTTCGGGCCTGTTGCGCCATTGTGGCGAATGCAACGCTGCAGTTTCACGGGGACGAAACAGCGCAGCAGTGTCTGGACGCCAGCGCCGATGGTGCACGGCCGTTTATCCGTGCTGCGCGGATTCCGCTGGGTGCAGCCGCTGCCAGTTTCGATCTCGTAAAATACGTGTTCGAATATCGAACCGCCCACTCCATTTTGCTGGACGCCCACGTAACGGGTTATGGCGGTGGCGGGCAAACCTTCAATTGGTCACTCCTGCCTCCAAGCGTAGACTGTCACCTCGTCTTAAGTGGTGGACTCACGCCTGCAAACGTGACCGATGGCATCTTGCAGTTGCGCCAGCGTTGTAAAACCCTGGCGGTTGATGTCAGTTCCGGCGTCGAGATGTCCAACGGCGTCAAAGACCCGGAAAAAATCCTTCAATTCGTCGCTGCCGTGCGTGCAGCCGACATCCAACTTGCAAGACCATCCCATGTATCCCTACCAGCAACCTGATCCCACCGGCCATTTCGGAGTTTACGGAGGCAGCTTTGTCAGTGAGACGC
>JAJAZK010000451.1 GCA_026785765.1 Rhodoferax sp.
ACGTCTACCGCGTCGACAGCGACGGCAGCATCAGCCTGGCAGCGGCGGGTATCAACCATCCCAACGGTTTGGCGTTTTCACCCGACGAGTCGATCCTGTACATCGTCGAGTCGCGTGGAACACCGCGCCGCATCCTGGCGTTCGACGTGGCAAACGGCCGCCACCTGAACAACCAGCGGGTGGCGATCGACGCCGGCCCAGGGACACCTGACGGCTTCCGGCTTGACGTGGATGGCAACCTCTGGTGCGGTTGGGGCATGGGCGCTGCCGGGCTCGACGGGGTGCACATATTCAACCCGGCCGGCAAACTGATTGGCCGCATCGACCTGCCGGAGCGCTGTGCCAACCTGTGTTTTGGTGGCGTCCATCGCAACCGTCTGTTCATGGCCGCGAGCACTTCGCTGTATTCGTTGTATGTGAATACCCAGGGTGTTCCCTACAGCTGACGCGGCCGCCTGCGGTGCACGCGCAGCGGGGCATGGGTCAGGCGTCCGGTGGGTGGCTTCATGGCCTGGGAAGTAGGCCTGCCCAGGCAAGGCAGTGCATCCGGCGTCACTCGCCATGCTGGTGCTGCGGAGCACGACGCAGGTGGAGAAGGCCCTGCGCAAGCGGCGGTGACGGCGCGCCGTCCCACCGTCAGACCGGGTCGGTTTTGCGCAGCAGCAGGTACAGCAATGGTCCAAAGGCGCCGGCGGCCAGCGTCCACAACAGCCAGGGCCAGAACACGCGCCCGGGCTTGCGCGCGTCGGTCCACATCCACACCAGCACAATGCCCAGCGCAATCACCAGGTCCGCCAGCACCTGCGCTGCGCCAAAGCTGCGCAGGTGCGGCTCCAGAATGCCCCAATAGCCGTATTGCCACAAAGCAACGGCGGTCAGGGCAAAGAACAGAACCAGCACCACAACCAGAATAAAGCGTTGCATGTGGCAGACCTTTCAGTTGTGAATGCGCGCAGTCCAGAGTTCACGACGCAACACCGCCATTACTGCCGAGGTAAAGCGCCAGCCAAGCATCCAGCCGGACCGGCGGCAGCCACGTCTTTGCCACAATACGCAAATGAGCCAAACAACTGCCCCGACCGGCCATCGCCAGACGCGCTACACGCCGCCGACGGGCGCCACCGAGTTTGTACTGGTGCGCCATGGCGCCTCCGAGGCCTACCATGCGGGCAAGCCGTTCCCGCTGGTGGACGGCCACGGCGACCCGGCGCTGTCTGACGATGGTCACGCGCAAGCCGTTTTGGTGGGCCAACGGCTGGCCCGGGAACGCGTCGATGCGCTATACGTCACCAGCCTGCGCCGGACGGTGCAGACGGCAGCGCCGTTCGTGGCCAGCAGCGGCATGAAAGCGGAAGTCGAACGCGACCTGCGCGAGGTCTATCTGGGCGAGTGGGAGGGCGGGCGGCTGCGCGAGTTCGCGGCGCAGGGGCATCCGGCCTGGGCTCTGGTCGAGGCCAACGGTGAGTGGGGTCACATCCCCGGCGCCGAAACCTCAACGCAGTTGCAACAGCGCTGTGTGGGCGCCTTGTTGCGTCTGCACCAGGCCCACCCGGACCAGCGCGTGGTTTGTGTGGTGCACGGGGGCGTGATTGGCGCCCTGGCGGCCCATGCGGCTGGCGCCCGGCCGCGCTCTTTCGAGGGTGCAGACAATTGCTCCCTGCACACGATTGTGGTGCTGGGCACGACTTTCCAGCTCAGGCGCTTCAACGACACCACGCATCTGGACGGGTAACGGCGCCACCGCTGGTGCGTGTTGTTGGTTGCGACAGATCGGCGTCGGCACCGGCACCTTCACGGCGCGGCCGGGCTCCCGCTGCGGCGCGGGATCAGGCAAAGCCGTGGCAATACCGATGGATGGTATGGTCGCCGCATGAAGACACAAATTGACCACCTGGTGGTGGTTGCGCAGACACTCGATGCCGGAGTGGCTTGGTGCGAGGCGACCATCGGTATCACCCCTGGCCCGGGTGGCGAACATGCCCTTTATGGCACGCACAACCGGCTGTTCAAGATCGCCAGCCCGACCAGCCCGCTCGCATACCTGGAAATCATTGCCATCAACCCGGCGGCGAAACGCAGCACCGAGGCCCCAGTCCGGCGCTGGTTCGACATGGACGATGGCGCCTTGCAAGCGGCAGTGTCGGTTGAACCGCGGCTGGTGCACTTTGTCGCCAATACCGACGACATCGGGGCCGCCGTCGCAACGTTGCAGGCGCAGGGAATCGAGCGCGGGCCGGTGGTGTCGGCGAGTCGCCATTCGCGTCGTGGCCTGCTGCAGTGGCAGATCACGGTGCGCGACGACGGCCAGCGCCTGTTTGATGGCGCCCTGCCGAGCCTGATCCAATGGGGCAAACCGGGCGCGGCCGAGCCGCTGCGCCTGCATCCGCGCAACAGCCTGCCACGCTCGGGGGTAACACTCAAAGGCATCGCTATCACCCATCCGTCGGCAACCCGCCTGCAAGCGGCTTTTGATGCGATTGGTCTGGAGGGCATCGCAATCGCAACCGGACCGGCAAACCTTGCGGCGAGCCTGCAGACACCGAATGGGCTGGTGGTCTTGCAAAGCCTTGGCATCTGAATACGCTAGCCAGTAGCCAGTGCGGTGTTGTGCGCTGTGCGTTGTGCGTTGTGCGTTGTGCGTTGTGCGTTGTGCGGAATTTATTTGGCCTTTCGAGTGCGGTGGCCAGACGGCCTATGCGCGCGGGATGGATCGCCCAGCTTTGTGCCTGCGCGCAAGCGTGTACCCAGGCCACGCGGCCCAAGCCGCAGCCCCCTGCGGGGTGAGCCGCTGCAGTGCTCAAAACAGGTGGGCCGCCCGAGCGCGCGATTGGCGCAGTCGACAGCGCCAATGGCACCACCTGTTTTTCCGCGCTTCGCGCCTGCGGCTTTGATCGGGCCGCGCGGCCTGGGCACACGCTTGCGCGAGAGGAGTCTATTGGGTACACCGTCAACC
>JAJAZK010000452.1 GCA_026785765.1 Rhodoferax sp.
CTGCCAATCTGGTCCCCGGCGCCGCTGCCAACCAGGCTGTTGGCGGCCGTGATCACCCCTGGAGTCCGGGACCCAGAGGTAAACCCGCTGGTCCGGTCGCCAAACGTGACGGCGCCGGCGTTGCCAACGACGCCGTTATCCCAGGTTGGACTCGCGACCACGAAGTTGTTGTTGCTGTTCAGGAACGTGATGCTGCTGCCCACGTTGTCGTTTGCGCGCGAACCCACGATGCTGTTGCCGCTGGCACCGCTGAGCGTGTTGATATCGCCGGCCACTGGTACGCCGCTGAGAAAGGTCACGCCTGCGGCATTGACCGCCCCGGAAGTGCCGCGCAACAAAGGGGTTCGCAACAGGTAGTAACCGGCAAACCCGCGGTCGAAGAAATTGGACCCAGGGTTGATACCGACGGCGTCGCCAACCTGGGTTCCGACAATGCTGTTGCTGTTCGTTACCGGCGCGGTGCTTGCACCGAGGAACCCGGTTGTCACGTCGCCAATCGACACTGCGCCGAAATTGTCTCCGGAAGCCACCCCATGGCCAGGGCTGAAGACAATGAAGTTGCCGTTGCCGTTCAACTCACGAACGCCGGCGCTGCCAATGGCCGAGGTGCTGGTAGTGCCGAACAGGCTATGCCCGCCAACGGTGCCAACCAGATCCGGGTTGCCGATGATCTGCGTGGTGCCGCTGCCAAACGTCACCGCGCCGCGACCACCGCGCCAGGACGGACTGGTGACGACGTAATTGCTGGTGAACAGGTCAACAAAGGTTCCATTGCCGACACGGTCGTTGGCGCTGGTGCCTACCAGGCTGTTCGCAGCGCCAACCACCCCCTGCGTCGTTGGCCCGCCCAGGCCGCTGGCCCAGGTGATGGCTCCTGCACCAGCCACACCAGCGACCGTGGCGTCAGGGCTGATGACGACGAAGTTGCCGTTGTTGAGCACTCTGATTTGACCGCTGCCGATCCGGGAAGACGGGTCTTCCCCGACCAGACTGTTTGCTGCCGTTACCCCTCCCATGGTTGGCGCCACGCTGTCGACGAAGGTGACAGCGCCAGCGCCGCCACCCCAGCCAGGCGTTTGGACATAGTACTTTTGTGAGCCTCCAACAAAAGCCAGGTTATCGATCCCGTTGTCGCCGACCCGGTCCAATGCATTGGCCCCGAACAGGCTGTTCGCGACACCAATCACCCCGGTCGTGGCAACGCTGGTGCTGCCCCAGGTGATAGCGCCGGCCTGCGCCAGAAGGCCGTTACTCCAATCCGGGCTGAAAATCGCGACCTTACCAGTGCCAAAGAAGTCGTAAAAGCCGCTGCCGACCCGGTCACCCGCCGTCGAACCAACCAGGCTATTGGCAGAACTCACATCCCCCACTGTACCGGTCGTATTGTCAAACCAGGTCACGGCGCCCCTGTTGCCGTTCCACTCCGGGCTGAATACCAGCGTTTTCGAGCTACTGATGTTGAAGATGCCGCCACTGCCGAGCCGGTCGTTGGCCAAGCTGCCGACCAGGCTGTTGCCGGAACTGACCACACCAGTGACCGGTGCACTTATATCGATGAAGGTCAACGCGCCCTTCGAGGCGTCCCATTGCGGGGTGTGCGCGTAATACCGGGTGCCGAAATTCAGCTGAACCAGGTTATTCGTGCCCACCGCATCGTTCGCATGGCTGCCCACCAGGCTGTTGCTGACCGAAACCGTGCCCGACAGCCCCACAGCGCCATCGAACCAGGTGATCGCGCCCGCATTGACGACGCCGGCATTGTCCCAGCTCGGGCTGCGAATAGCCCTCTTGGTACCACCCACAAACTGGATAAGGCTACCGACCTGGTCGCCAGCCGTGCTGCCACGCAGATGGGAGATCAGGGCTCCGGTGCTGCCGTCAAACAGATAGACCGCGCCAGCATTGGTGCCGCCGAGATCGTCCTGCGAATTGGCAATCAGGATGGTCTCGTTTGGCGCGTTGATGTTGAACCGCTCCATGCTTGAGCCGAACAGATCTCCGGTACCGGGGTTCGGGTCGATCAACTCCACCGTGGTACCCGCCGTAATCACCGGTGCCTGGATCAGGATGAACTTGGGATCGAGCAGGAAAGTGCCAGCCTTGCCAAGTGGCGCGCTTGCGTTTGCTACGCCTCCAAACTGGGTCTCCTGCTTGCCGGACACCTCGATAAAGCCGCCGTTGCCACCGCCGACGCCACCACGCGCCTCCACCACACTGGCGAAACGGTTGCTGCCGTCGGCCCAGGCGATGACGCTGCCGCCATCACCGTCCTGGCGCGCACTGGCTTCAAAACTGCTGGAGCCGCTGGCCACGATGTTTTGCGCGTTGGCTATCGAACTGTCCTTGCCAGCGCGACCACCGCCCAAACGCACCTGCCCTCCACCCGCGTCGCCGTTGGCCAGTACCCGCGCACCAACAAACGCCAGTTCACGCCCGGTGACCGTCACCTGGCCACCGTCGCCGGTGCTGGCGCTGGCATCGATCCTGGCCGAGGTGAACAGATGCCCTGAACCCGCCGGATCTGCGTCCACCGACAGATGAATCGCACCACCGCGCAACACCCCGGTGGCCGTCATGCTCGCGTTGCGGCTTTGCACGACACGGCTGTCGGCCTGCACGGTGATGGTTCCACCCACGCTGTACTGGCCGTCGGCTCGGATCGCGCCGTCCTGCAGGAACCGCGCACTATTTACAGATACCGCGCCGCCGTGGGCGCCAGACGCATTGACGACCGCCTCGTGTTCAATCGCCACCAACCCATCGGGCGCGTCGATCGTGACGGAGCCGCCGCGCGGTGTCACCAATGGCCGCGCCGCGGCCAGGGCCTGGGCGCTTACCACGGCCCGGGCGTCGACCACCACGTTGCCGAAACGCGACTCGATGTGTACCTGACCGCCCAAGTCCGGGCCGTACGCACTGGACGTGCTGCCCGAGCCCAGCGTGACATTTCCCAGCGCCTTGAGCACCAGTTTGCCGCCGTCGCGCGCCAGGGCCTGCGCCTCAATCTGGCCCGAATGGGTCAGCGTGCCGGCAAATACACCCACGGCCCCGCCACTGAGAGTACCCAGGTTCAGCACCTGGTTGCCCTGGTTCTGCACTGCAAACGTGATGTCGTTCAAATTGCGGCCTGTGATTTCGACCATTTCGCCCGCGGCCAGCACCACATTGCCACCCTGGGTGGAAATGACCGCCTTGCCGTCTACGCTGATATTTGGCGCCACCAGGTAAACATCGCCATTGCCAGAGGTGATACGGCCTTGCGCGAGCAGGTCTGCCGCCGCACCCTGGCGGGCGAATTTGAGTTTTCCCGCCTTGAAGTCGTCGTCTCGCATCGACAGCGTGGACGCGACAAAGCCCTGGGTGTCAATGACGCTGCCAGCACCGAAGACGATGCCGTTCGGGTTGATCAGGAACACACGACCATTGGAGCCCAGCGTGCCGTCGATCCGGCTTTGCAGACTGGGGTTTTGCGCCTGCACCCGGTTGAGCACCGCACTGGCGGCACTCTGCTGATGGAAATACGTGGTCTCGCCAGCACCAATCGAGAAACTCTGCCAATTGATGATGGCGCCCGGGGTGTTGGTGACGGTGAGCTTGTTGCCCTGCGTCTGCAACACCGCCTGGCCATTTACCACCTGGGCCCCGGTGGGGTTGGCTTGGACCAACTGTGGCGCCGCACCGTAGATGGCCGACAGCGCCGCAACAAGGGCCTGCCGACGGAAACCGGGAGTAAATCGCATTTCAATCTCCTGACAACGAACCGGGTGCGCGCCATAAACGCTGGCGCAAAGACCCTATTGCATTGGGGCACATTTTTGCTTTTTTGTCTATCGGCAACGGGGGTGGGCGTTGCGTCTTTCGCAACAGTACAAACCCTGATAATCCAGCACCATGAATCCCTTGCTCAAGCGCCTGCAGCCCTACCCCTTTGAGCGCCTGCGCCAGCTATTTGCGGGCATACCGCCGAATCCGGCGCTACGCCCCATCAGTTTGGGCATTGGCGAGCCGAAACACGCGACCCCAGCGTTTATCGCCCAGGCCCTTGGCGCGGCCGCCAGCCAGTCGCCCAGCGGTTTGTCGGTCTATCCGGCGACCGCCGGTGACTTGACTCTGCGCACAGCATGCGCCGCCTGGCTGCATCGGCGTTACAAGCTGCAACTCGATCCGGCCACCCAGCTCTTGCCGGTGAATGGGTCGCGCGAGGCACTGTTCGCTCTGGTCCAGACGGTGGTAGACCCGGGCGCAGGCGGCGGCGCCAGCAAACCGGTCGTGATCTGCCCGAATCCGTTTTATCAGATCTACGAAGGCGCAGCGCTGCTGGCCGGCGCCGAGCCGCACTACGTGGCGGCCGATCCGGCGCGCAACTTCGCGCAGGACTGGGACAGCGTGCCCGAAGCGGTTTGGGCACGCACACAATTGGCGTTCGTCTGTTCGCCGGGCAACCCTACCGGCGCCGTGATGCCGCTGGCGCAGTGGGACCGGCTGTTTGCATTGAGCGATAGTCACGGCTTCGTGATCGCATCGGACGAGTGTTACAGCGAGATCTATTTTCGCGAGGAGCCGCCGCTGGGTGCTCTGGAGGCCGCCGCGAAGCTCGGGCGCACCGGGTTCAAGAACTTGATGGCCTTTACCAGCCTGTCCAAACGCAGCAACGTGCCCGGCATGCGTAGCGGTTTTGTGGCCGGCGACGCGGCGCTGATCAAGCAGTTCCTGCTCTATCGCACCTACCATGGCAGCGCCATGAGCCCGGTAATTCAGGCCGCCAGCATTGCGGCCTGGGGCGACGAGGCGCATGTGGAGCGGAACCGGTGCCTGTACCGCGACAAGTTCGCCAGCGTCACGCCCATCCTCGCCGCAGTGATGGACGTGGCGCTGCCCGACGCCGGCTTTTACCTGTGGGCCGACGTCGGCTGCAGCGACACGGAGTTCGCGCGCGAGTTGTTCGCTCTCTACAATGTGACGGTGTTGCCGGGCAGCTTTCTGGCCCGTGCGGTGGAGGGACACAACCCGGGCGCACAACGCATCCGCATGGCGCTGGTGGCGGAAACCTCCGAATGCGTCGAAGCGGCGCAGCGTATCGCACAGTTTGTCACCTCCAGAGCGCGACTTTCCTAAACTTCTGGCCCGTCCATTCATGACCCAACAATTGCAATCCATCATCGACGCCGCGTGGGACGACCGCGCCAACCTGTCTGTCAAGTCGGCCCCCAAGGAGGTGTTGCAGGCGGTGGAACAGGTGATCGACGACTTGAACGGCGGCCGGCTGCGGGTGGCTACGCGCGCAGGCGTGGGTCAGTGGGTGACGCACCAATGGATCAAGAAGGCGGTATTGCTGAGCTTCCGGCTCAAGGAGAACGCGGTGGTGCGGGCCGGAGATTTGGGGTTTTATGACAAGGTGCAGACCAAGTTCGCCCACCTTGACGAGGCCGAAATGAAGGCCACCGGCGTGCGCGTGGTGCCGCCGGCGGTGGCGCGCCGTGGCAGCTTCATCGGCAAGGGCGTGATCCTGATGCCGTCTTACGTGAACATTGGCGCCTACGTGGACGAAGGCACGATGGTAGATACCTGGGCCACGGTCGGCTCGTGCGCGCAGATTGGCAAGAACGTGCATCTGAGCGGCGGCGTCGGCATTGGCGGGGTGCTCGAACCGATGCAGGCCGGGCCTACCATCATCGAGGACAACTGTTTCGTCGGCGCGCGCTCGGAAGTCGTCGAGGGTGTCATCGTGGAAGAAAACTCGGTGATCTCCATGGGCGTCTACATCGGCCAGAGCACCAAGATCTACGATCGCGCCAGCGACACCGTCAGTTACGGGCGGGTACCGGCTGGGTCTGTCGTGGTCGCGGGCAATTTGCCCAGCGCCGACGGCAAGTACAGCCTGTACTGCGCCGTGATCGTGAAGCGGGTGGACGCACAGACCCGCGCCAAGACCAGCCTGAACGAATTACTGCGCGACTGACCAGCGGCCAGACCACTCCAGACACCAAGGACCACACCATGGCCACGACGGCAACTCCCAGCACGATGGAGCGCATCCTGCGCCTGATGAGCGACAAGAAGGCCTCCGACGTGTACCTGTCGGCGCATTCGGCAGCGCTGATCAAGATCAATGGCCTGTGTATACCGATCAACAACCAGGTGTTGCCGCCGGATGCGCCGCGCAACCTTTTGTCGGAAGTGATACCGGCTGACCGTATGGTCGAGCTGGAAACCACTGGTGAACTGAACATGGGTTTTCCACTGGCCGGTGTCGGCCGCTTCCGCCTGAGCGCCATGCGCCAGCGCGGTTCGATTGCCGCAGTGATACGCTTCATCACAAACGACATTCCACCCATCGCCTCACTCGGGCTGCCAGGCGTGTTGGGCGACCTGATCATGGAGAAACGCGGTTTGTTGCTGATGGTTGGTGCCACCGGCGCAGGCAAGAGCACCACCCTGGCCGCGATGATTGACCACCGTAATGAGAGTGTGTCGGGCCACATCCTGACGATCGAGGATCCGATCGAATTCCTTTTCAAGAACAAACGCTCGGTAATCAACCAGCGCGAGATCGGCACCGACACGGAAACGCTGCAGGTGGCACTGAAGAACGCGCTGCGCCAGGCCCCCGACGTCATCCTGGTGGGCGAAATCCGCGACCGTGAAACCATGTCGGCAGCCCTTGCCTATGCCCAGTCCGGCCACCTGTGCCTGGCCACCATGCATGCCAACAACAGCTACCAGGCGCTCAACCGGATCCTGAGTTTTTACCCGGTGGAGGTGCGCCAGACCATGCTCGGCGACTTGGCCGCAGCGCTCAAGGCAGTGGTATCGCAGCGCCTGCTGCGCACCGTGACCGGGCAGCGCACTGCGTCGGTGGAAGTGCTGCTCAATACCAAGCTGGTGTCGGAACTGATCGAGAAAGGCGATTTCTCGGGCGTCAAGGAAGCATTGGAAAAGTCGATGGCTGAAGGTTCGCAGAGTTTCGAAGCGGATATCGCGCGTCTGATCATGGACGGCACCGTCGACAGCAAGGAAGGCCTGGCCAACTCCGATTCCCCGACCAACCTGATGTGGCGCATGCAGAACGACTTCACCAAAGCCATGGCGCCCTCGCCGCAGGAAGACACGGATGACGAACCTTCATTCACCGAGATCACGTTGGACGTCAAGCACTGATGTCGCATGCGCTGCACCTCGCCGAGCAGCTGATTGCCCGCGCATCGATCACCCCGCGCGATGCGGGTTGCCAGGACATCATCCGGCGCCGCCTGGAAGCGATCGGTTTTACCTGTGAAGTGCTGGAGTACGGCCCCGCAAGCTGGCGCGTGAGTAACCTGTGGGCAAAACGCGAGGCTGGCTCCAGCGCAGCGGGCAACGCCAAAACCCTGGTGTTTGCCGGCCACACCGATGTGGTCCCGACGGGTCCGCTGGAGCAATGGGATAGCGATCCGTTTGTGCCGACCCACCGCGACGGCAAACTGTTTGGCCGCGGCGCCAGCGACATGAAGTCGTCGATTGCGGCGTTTGTCGTCGCCACCGAGGAGTTTCTGTTCGAACAGCCGCATGCACCACTGTCCATCGCCTTGCTGCTCACCAGTGACGAGGAAGGCCCGGCTCAGGACGGCACGGTCAAGGTCTGCGCCGAGTTGACCCGGCGTGGTGAATCCATCGACTACTGCATCGTCGGTGAGCCGACCTCGGTGAAGCGCAGCGGCGACATGATAAAGAACGGGCGCCGCGGCAGTCTCAGCGGCAAGCTGACGGTGCGCGGTGTTCAGGGCCATGTGGCCTATCCGCATCTGGCGCGCAATGCCGTACACCTGCTCGCCCCTGCCCTGGCCGAATTGGCAGCAACGCAGTGGGATGCCGGGACGGACGCATTCCCTCCCACCACCTGGCAGGTGAGCAATCTGCACGCTGGTACCGGTGTCGGCAACGTGGTGCCCGGTACGGCGGTGCTGGATTTCAACTTCCGCTTTTCCACTGCGTCCACGCCGCAAAGCCTTCAGCAGCGACTGCTGGCGGTGCTCGACAAACACCAGGTGCCGCACAGCATCGATTGGACGGTGGGCGCACTGCCCTTCGTGACTGCGCAAGGCAGCCTGGTGGCCGCTGTGCGCTCGTCGATCCTGGCAGAGACGGGGCTGCACACCGAACTCTCCACTACCGGCGGCACCAGCGATGCGCGCTTCCTGGCCACTATCTGCCCGCAGGTGGTCGAGCTCGGGCCGCCCAATGCCAGCATCCACCAGATCAACGAGTACATCGAGCGTGGCGAAGTCGAGGCGCTGAAGAACATCTACCGGCGCGTGCTGGAGCGACTGGGTGCAGGTAGTCCGGCATGACCCTGCGCCAGCTGATCGAGTCCAGCGCCAGCGCGCTGGAGCAAGCCGGGGTGGTATTCGGCCACGGCACCAGCAACGCCTTTGACGAAGCCGCCTGGCTGGTGTTGTGGCAGCTCGGTCTGCCACTGGATACCGATCTTGACGATGGCGGTACAGACCCGGCGTTGGCGATCACCCAGCAACAGCTCGACCAGGTGCACGCGCTGGTAACACGCCGCATCAGCAGCCGCCAGCCAGCCGCCTATTTGATGCGCGAAGCCTGGTTGCAGGGCCTGTCCTTCTATTGCGACGAGCGTGCCGTCGTTCCGCGCAGCCTGATTGCTGAATTGCTGGTCGCCGGTGAGCTTGATTACTGGCTGCCCCAGGGCAGCGCGCGCCTGTTGGACCTGTGTACGGGTGGAGGCAGCCTGGCCGTACTCGCGGCACTGGCCTGGCCGCAACTGGTGGTTGACGCCAGCGACCTCTCGGCGCAGGCACTGGAAGTGGCGCAGATCAATCTGCAGCAACACGGCCTGACCGGGCGTATCCGCTTGTTGCAGGGTGACGGGCTGGCCGCCGCCGACGGCCACTACGACCTCATTCTGTGTAATCCGCCTTACGTCAACAGCGCCAGCATGCAGAATCTGCCACCCGAGTACCGCGCCGAACCAGCACTCGCGCTCGACGGCGGCCCGGATGGCATGGGCTTCGTGCGCGGGCTGGTGCGTGGTGCCTTGGCCCACCTGCAACCGGCGGCGGTTCTGGTGCTGGAAGTGGGCAACGAACGCGCCAATTTCGAATCCGCTTTTCCGCGCTTGCAGGCAGTCTGGCTCGACACCAGCGCGGGCGCAGACCAAGTCTGCGCATTGACACATGCCGCATTGGCAGCACTGAACACCCATCGATGATCAACCTGAAAAATGTGACCCTGCGCCGCGGCGCCATGGTGTTGCTGGACAACGCCTCGATCACGCTCAATCCAAGCGAAAAAGTCGGCCTGGTGGGTCGCAACGGCGCGGGCAAGTCATCCTTGTTCGCCTTGCTGGACGGATCGCTGCACGAAGACGCCGGCGATTTCAGTATCCCGGCCCAGTGGCGCATGGGGCAGGTGGCGCAGGAAATGCCGGAGACCGAACAAGGTGCCACCGACTACGTGGTTGACGGTGACACCCGGCTGCTGGCGGCCCAGGCGGAAGTGGCTGCAGCGGAAGCCAGTGACGATGGCGACCGCATGGCGCACGCCTACATGGAGTTGCAGGATGCCGGCGCCCACGATGCCCCGGCACGGGCGCAGGCGCTGATCCTGGGCCTTGGCTTCAAGACCACGGAACTGAACCAACCGGTCAACAGCTTCTCCGGTGGCTGGCGCATGCGCCTGCAACTGGCGCGCGCGCTGATGTGCCCGGCCGACCTGTTGTTGCTTGATGAGCCAACCAACCACCTGGACCTGGACGCATTGGTCTGGCTGGAAACC
>JAJAZK010000453.1 GCA_026785765.1 Rhodoferax sp.
AGGCGACGTGCGCGCTTCCCGGACTCAGGTATTTTTCCGTCCGCGTTAAGGTGTTGACCCGATACCGCTGCGCGGGATACGTTCTTAGACTGCAGCAACCGCATCTCTCAAGCGGACGGCCATCGCCGCAAAGAGAAGTTAAACCCATGAACAAGCCCAAAATCGGCACCCGCTTCGGCCACGCACCCAGTGCGCCGGTGATGGTCGTCGTCGAGGCCGAGGGCCGACGCCCCGCCCTGCTGGTGGACGAATTGCTGGGCCAGCAGCAGGTGGTGGTGAAAAGCCTGGAAGCCAATTACCGCCGCGTCAACGACGTATCGGGCGCCACCATCATGGGCGACGGCCGCGTGGCATTGATTCTGGACGTGGGCGCCCTGGCACGGCGTGCACGGCATTGAGAATTTCCGGCCCCACCACCCACCCGTAAACCGTTTCTCACTTTCCCGACCAACCAACAAAGCACTAGAAAGAAAGCACCATGAAATTCACCGACCACAAAATCCGCACCTGGCTCACGTTTGCCTTCGGCTCGCTGGTGCTGCTGTCTCTGGCGACGGGCGGTCTGGCGGTCAAGCAGCTCTCCGACCTCAAGGCCGTCCTGGCAGACGTGGTGACGGACAACAACGTCAGGATCAAGATCAACAACGACCTGTCCGAGGCGACGCACATCGTCTCGCGCGTTATCCGCACCATTGTTCTGCTGGACGACAAGGCCGCCAAGGAACGTGAGATGGTCAAGGTAGTCGCGGCGCGCGCGAACTATGCCAAACAATGGGAGGCGTTGCAGAAGTTCCCCACCAGCGAAGCCGGCCGGGCCATTCGCGCCAAGACCCTGCAGGCGGCGGAGATCGCGCGGCCGCTCAACACCAAAGTGATGGAGCTCGGCCTGGCTGGCAAAACCCCCGAGGCGATCGCGCTGCTGATGAGCGAAGCCGGACCTGCCGTAACCAAGTGGCAGGAGGCGATCGACGAGAACCTGGCGCTCCAGGAAAGCAACAACCAGAAGGAATACGAAGAAGCGCAAGCCAACTACCTGGTGGCGCGCAACCTGCTGATCGCAAGCAGCGTCCTGAGCGTTTTACTTGCCACCCTGCTCGGCTGGCTGATTACCCGCGGCCTGGTAGGCTCTTTGGGTGCCGAGCCCGGCGAGGCCGCCGCCCTGGCGCAAGGTGTCGCGGAAGGTGACCTGAGTGCGCAGATCGACCTCCGGCCGGGTGATACCACCAGCATGATGGCGCAGCTCAAGGCCATGCAGGACAGCCTGGCCCAGGTGGTCAACAACGTACGCCAGAATGCCGAAGGCGTAGCCACCGCCAGCGCGCAGATCGCCCAAGGCAACATCGACCTGTCCAGCCGTACCGAAGAACAGGCTTCCGCGCTGGAACAAACGGCGGCTTCGATGGAGGAGCTGAGTTCCACCGTCAAGCAGAACGCCGACAACGCCCGCCAGGGCAACCAACTGGCCCAAAGCGCCTCGGCAGTGGCCGTCAAGGGCGGTGAGGTGGTGGGCCAGGTGGTGCAGACCATGAAGGGCATCAACGACTCGTCGAAGAAGATCGCCGACATCATCGGTGTGATCGACGGCATCGCCTTCCAGACCAACATCCTGGCCCTGAATGCCGCCGTGGAAGCGGCGCGGGCTGGTGAACAGGGTCGCGGCTTTGCGGTGGTGGCCAGCGAAGTGCGCAGCCTGGCGGGCCGCAGTGCCGACGCCGCCCGGGAAATCAAGGCACTGATTGCCGACAGTGTGCAGCGTGTCGAGCAGGGCACGGCGCTAGTCGACCAGGCCGGAGTGACGATGACCGAAGTGGTCAGCTCGATCAAACGCGTGACCGACATCATGGGCGAGATCAGCGCGGCCAGCAGCGAGCAAAGCGCCGGAGTCGCCCAGGTCGGTGAAGCGGTCACGCAGATGGACCAGGCCACGCAGCAGAACGCCGCGCTGGTGGAGGAAAGCGCGGCCGCCGCCGAGAGCCTCAAAGGCCAGGCGCAGCAATTGGTGCAGGCCGTGGCGGTGTTCAAGCTGGGTCAGGGAGAGACGCAGCAGTACGCCGCCTCACCCGTAACACCCTCACCAGCTGCCACCAAGAGCTTTCCGTCGTTCGAGCGGCGCAGCCCAGGCCGCCCACAAAACGTCAAACGCCTGTCCCCCAAGGCCACGAACGGCGTGCCCGTACTTACAGCCAAAGCCGAAACCCGCAAAACCGGCACCGACGACGAATGGACATCGTTCTGAGCCGCAGCCCGCGCCACCACCATCCAATGAAAGACAAGGCCCCATGAATATGCAAGCAACCACATCCGGCGCGCCGGCGGCCAGCGGCATGGTGAACGGCGGTGCCGTCATCACCGCGCTGCGCGAGTTTCTGGCCTTCAAACTGGGTGCCGAGGAATACGGCATCGACATCCTGCGCGTGCAGGAGATCCGCTCCTATGAAGAACCGACGCGTATTGCGAATGCGCCCGCCTTCATCAAGGGCGTGGTCAACCTGCGCGGCGTGATCGTGCCGATCGTCGACATGCGGCTCAAATTCAACCTGGAGCAGGTCAATTACGACAACTTCACCGTGGTGATTGTGCTCAACATCGGCAACCGCGTGGTGGGCATGGTGGTCGATGCGGTGAGCGACGTGATCACCCTGACCCCGGAGCAACTGCGCCCGGTGCCCGAGTTCAACTCGACCATCCAGAGCGACCATCTGCTGGCCATCGGCGCGGTCGAGCAGCGCATGCTGATCCTGGTGGATATCGAAAAACTCATGTCCAGTGCGGAGATGGGGCTGATCGAGTCGGCTTTGCAGTGAGCCTGGTGACCAATACCCGCTAATACCCGCTAATACCCGCCAACACGAACTGGGCAACCACACCACCATTCAAATCCGGGCTTATATGAACAACCTGAAAATCTCCACCCGCCTGATGCTGCTGATTGGCATGCTGTGCGCATTGCTAATTGCCATCGGCGCGCTTGGCCTGTACGGCATCACGCAGTCCAACGCCGCGCTGCAAAGGGTATATGAAGACCGCACCGTGCCGACGGCGCAACTCGGGGAAATTCGCGCCTTGCAGTTGGGTAACCGCCTGGCCATCAACATCGCGCTGATCAGCCCAACGCCCGAGCTAATTGCGCACTACACCGCAATGGTCGAGGCCAACATGGACAAAATCAGCTCCGTCTGGGCGGCCTATATGGCGACCACCCTGACGCCGGAGGAAGCCAAACTCGCCCAGAGGACGGCCGAGCACCGCGCGAAGTTCGTGCAGGAAGGGCTCAAGCCGGCGCTGGCTCGATTCCGTGCCAATGATCTGAAAGCGGTCGAGCAACTGATGGTCGAAAAAATCCGCCCGCTGTCGCGCCCGGTGGAAGCAGACCTGGACGCCCTGGTTCAGTTGCAGATCGATGGGGCAAAGAAAGAATTCACCGCAGCTACGGCGAGTTTTGCCACAATCCGGACGGTCTCTATGGCTTTGATCGCGGTGGGCCTCCTGTTTGCTGGCCTTTTTGGCTTCGTGATGGTGCGCTCCATCGGTCGCCAACTCGGCGCCGAGCCGGGCCAGGCCGCTGCCCTGGCGCAAGGTGTCGCGGAGGGAGACCTGAGTGCGCAGATCGACCTCCGGCCGGGTGACACCACCAGCCTCATGGCGCAACTCAAAGCCATGCAGGACAGCCTGGCCAAGGTGGTGAACAACGTACGCGGCAATGCCGAAGGTGTAGCCACCGCCAGCGCGCAGATCGCGCAGGGGAACATCGACCTGTCCAGCCGTACCGAAGAGCAGGCCAGCGCACTCGAGCAGACCGCCGCCTCAATGGAAGAACTCTCCAGCACCGTCAAACAAAACGCCGACAACGCGCGCCAGGGCAACCAACTGGCCCAGAGCGCTTCGTCCGTGGCCGTCAAAGGCGGCGAAGTGGTGGGCCAGGTGGTCGAGACCATGAAAGGTATCAACGAGGCATCCAGGAAGATCTCCGACATCATCGGCGTCATAGACGGCATCGCGTTTCAGACCAACATCCTGGCGCTGAACGCTGCAGTCGAAGCGGCCCGTGCTGGCGAGCAGGGGCGCGGCTTTGCGGTGGTGGCCAGTGAAGTGCGCAGCCTGGCCGGGCGCTCGGCCGACGCGGCCAAGGAGATCAAGGGCCTGATCAGCACCAGTGTGGAGCGCGTGGCACACGGCACGGCGCTGGTGGACCAGGCCGGAGTGACGATGACCGAAGTGGTCAGCTCGATCAAACGCGTGACCGACATCATGGGCGAGATCAGCGCGGCCAGTAGCGAGCAAAGCGCCGGTGTGGCGCAGGTCGGTGAAGCGGTCACGCAGATGGACCAGGCCACGCAGCAGAACGCCGCGCTGGTGGAGGAAAGCGCGGCCGCAGCCGAGAGCCTCAAGGGCCAGGCGCAGCAATTGGTGCAGGCGGTGGCGGTGTTCAAGTTGGGTCAGGGAGAGATGCAGCAGTTCGCCGCAGCGCCCGCCGTACCCGCTACACGCGCACCCACCGCGACCAAGAGCTTTCCGTCGGCCGAGCGGCGCAGCCCGAACCGCAGCCAGAACGTGAAACGCCTGTCCCCCAAGGCCACGAACGGCGTGCCGGTACTTACAGCCAAAGCCGAAACCCGTAAAACCGGCACCGACGACGAGTGGACGTCGTTTTGAATAGCGGCCCCGCCCCCTATCCAAACACCATGAAAGAAAGCACCCGATGAGTCTGCAAACCGTATCCCATACCAGCAAGGCCGCTGGCGCCACCGCGCTCACCGCGCTGCGCGAGTTCCTGGCCTTCAAGCTCGGCGCCGAAGAGTACGGCATCGACATCCTGCGTGTGCAGGAAATCCGCTCGTACGAGGAACCCACCCGCATCGCCAACTCACCGGCCTTCATCAAGGGCGTCGTCAACCTGCGTGGCGTCATCGTGCCGATCGTGGACATGCGCCTGCGCTTCAACCTGCCGCAGGCCAACTACGACAGCTTTACCGTGGTGATCGTCCTGAACATCGGCAACCGGGTGGTGGGCATGGTGGTGGACGCCGTCAGCGACGTCATTACCCTGACCCCCGAGCAGTTGCGCCCGGTACCCGAGTTCAACTCCACTGTCGCCAGTGATCACCTGCTGGCGATCGGCGCGGTGGAAGCCCGCATGCTGATCCTGGTGGACATCGAGAAACTCATGTCCAGCACCGACATGGGGTTGGTCGAGCAGGCTTTGCACTGAGTACCCCGAAACCGGCGGCGGCAACACGTGGACATTGCATTGGAAAACGGCATGAACAAACTGAAAATCGGCCTCGACTCGCCCTCGCATTTGGCCTGGTGCTGGCGATCACCTCCCTGATCGCGGTCATCGGCGTGCTGCGGCTGGGCACGCTCAAGGCGGCCAGCCACCAGATTGCCACTACCGAGATGGACCGCAGCTCACTGGCCCAAAACTGGACTGCCGGCATCCATCTGAACTGGGTGCGCGCCTCGTCCGCGCTCAAGACGACGGACGGGGCCTACATCGATGCGTTGCAAAAGGACATGTCGGCGACCACCAAAACCACCACAGAAGTCCAGAAGAAGCTCGAGGAGCTGATACAGGACGACCAAGAAGCTTGCCAATACCGTTTCCCACGTACGCCAGAGCTCGCAGAGCGTGGCGATTGCCAGCGCGGAAATATCGCAGGGCAACAACGACCTGTCCGCGCGTACCGAGCAGCAGGCCAGCGCCCTGGAGGAGACCGCGGCCTCCATGGAGCAGCTCTCTGGCACCGTACGGCAAAACGCCGACAACGCGCAACTGGGCAACCAACAGGCGCAGCAAGCCAGCACACTGGCGATACGGGGCGGTGAGGTCGTCGCCGAGGTGGTGCAGACCATGAAGGGAATCAACGACAGCTCGAGGAAGATCGCCGACATCATCCAGGTCATAGACGGGATCGCCTTCCAGACCAATATCCTGGCCTTGAACGCAGCGGTGGAAGCCGTGCGTGCCGGTGAGCAGGGGCGCGGCTTCGCCGTGGTGGCCAGTGAAGTGCGTTCCCTGGCCGGGCGTTCAGCGGCCGCGGCCCGGGAGATCAAGGCCCGGATTGGCACCAGCGTGGAGCGGGGCGGACAGGGCACGGCGCTGGTGGACCAGGCCCGGGCCACGATGACCGAAGTCGAGGGTTCGATACGCCGCGTGGCCGACATCATGGGCGAGATCAGCGCGGCCAGCAGCGAGCAAAGCGCGGGCGTAGCCCAGGTCGGTGAAGCGGTCACGCAGATGGACCAGGCCACGCAGCAGAATGCCGCGCTGGTGGAGCAAAGCGCGGCCGCCGCCGAAAGCCTCAAAACCCAAGCCCGGCAACTGGTGCAGGCCGTCGCGGTGTTCAGGCTCGCCAGCCGCAATGATGCCCAGTTTTTGCTGCCACCCGCGCACGGTGCGAGTTTTGCGTAGCGTCTCTGGCAGCCAGACGACCACAAATCGGGACATCGACAAGCTCTGATATTCTTGCGAGATGGCATCAACCGTCATGACCGCTTGAACAACCCCGAGTCCACCGCCGCCGAACCGTTGTTATGGGAGGGCCAGGAGGACTACCTGCGACTTGTCAAGAACATCCAGGTCGGCATCGTTGTGAACAACGCCCTGGGTGAAGTCATTTATGCCAATCCCAGGGCTGGCACCATGCTGGGGATGCCCGACCGGGAACTGCCGGGCAAGACGCTGGTCGACCCGCAATGGCCGCGGGTGAGCGAAGACGGCGCGCCATACGGATGGGACGAGGGGCCGCTGGCACTGGCCATCCGGACCCGGCAACCAGTGCGCGACGTCGTGGTTGGCATTGACAACTTGATTAAAGGCAAACGCCTGTGGTTCATGGTCAGTGCGGATCCGGAACTGCGCGCGGACGGCAGCGTGTTATCAGTAACCTGCATTTTTTTCGATGTGTCCAAACGCATAGAGGCCGAGCACCTGGTGACAGCCGGTCGCAACGCATTGCGCGAAGCCGCACTGCACACCCAGGCCATTCTGGACAACATGGTCGACGCTGTCATCACCATCGACTCGGCAGGTCTGATGCGGACCTTCAACCAGGCGGCAGGCCCGATGTTTGGATACACGCCCGAAGAAGTCATCGGACAACATATCAACATGCTGATCCCGGAGCCGCGCAAAACGCGCAACGACGGGCAGAGGAGCCATTACCAGGACATCGGTGCGGCCCATATGCTCGGACGCCCACGCGAAATGTGGGGGCGGCGCAAAGACGGCTCTGTATTTCCTGTCAGTCTGGCGGTTACGCGTTACCCTTACCAGGGCGAGACCACCTACATCGGTCTGGTGCGCGACATCACCGATGCACGCCGCATCACGGCCGAGCTGCAAGCGAATGCCCAACAGTTGCAGGAAATGTCACAGCATGTGCTGCATGCGCAGGAGACCGAACGGCGGCGCATCGCCCGCGAACTACACGACGAGTTGGGCCAATCGCTGACGGCGATGAAGATCAACCTGCAGTCAAGCGCCCGCTTCAAGGGCGCGTCAACGGACGAGATGCTGGCTGAAAACCTGCTGATCGTGGAGGATGCACTGCAGCAGGTGCGCCGCCTCGCCACGGCGCTGCGGCCGTCGGTACTGGACGATCTGGGCCTAGTACCGGCGTTACGCGGCCTGGCCGAACAAACTGCGACCCGCAGCGGTTTTGCGGTGCACTTCCATCCGGCGCTCCCGGATCGGCGGCTCCCGCCGGATATTGAAACCGCCTGTTTTCGCATTGCGCAGGAGGCGCTGACCAACGTTGCGCGTTACGCAAAGGCAAAACGGGTGGATATCGACCTGTTCCACGATAGGGATGACCTGATCCTCGGTGTGCGCGATGACGGTTGCGGCTTCGACGTAGCTGCCATGCAAGCGCGCGCGCGCGCCGGATCCAGCATGGGTGTGCTGGGTATGCAGGAACGCGCCCTGCTGCTCGGCGGCACACTGGAGATCGAGTCTGCCACCAACCTGGGCAGCACCGTCCGTCTGCGCTGCCCGATGTTTAGACCTACCAACCATTAGCTACCTGCCATGCGATTCCGGACCCTGCTCGCCGATGACCACACGCTGGTGCGCGCGGGCCTGCGCAAGCTGCTCGAGTTGATTCCAGAGGTGGAAGTGGTGGGCGAGGCGGCCGATGGGCTGGCCTTGCTGACCCTGGCCGCGCAGTTACGCCCCAAGTTGGTCCTGATGGACATCTCGATGCCTGGGCTGAACGGGCTGGAAGCGACTGGCCGCCTGGTCCGGGCCGACGCCGAAGTTCGCGTCATCGTCCTGTCCATGCACCAGAGTGAAGAGTACGTGCGCCTGGCCCTGCGCCATGGCGCGGCGGGCTACCTGCTCAAGGATGCAGCACCACTTGAACTGGACCTGGCGGTGCGCGCGGTGTTGCGCGGCGAGACCTACCTGAGCCCCTCCGTTTCGCGCGGCGTGGTGACCGACTACGTGCAGCGTCTGCGCGCCGAGGAACGACCCGGTGACGTACTGACACCGCGGCAACGCGAGGTTTTGCAACTCGTCGCTGAAGGCCACAGCACCAAGGAGATAGCGCGCCGGCTGGATTTGTCGATAAAGACGGTTGACACACACCGGACCCAATTGATGAAACAGCTCGACATCCACGAGATTGCCGGGCTGGTGAGGTATGCGATGCGCAACGGCTTGATCTCGCCCGACGCCTGAGTCTGCACCGCCACCCGGGCGGTTCAGGTGTTTTACCGTACGGTCTAAGGTGTTGCCGCTGGCGGCGTGACCCGCAACAGCGGTGCCACGGTAGATACTATGTACATG
>JAJAZK010000454.1 GCA_026785765.1 Rhodoferax sp.
GATCGGTGTTCGCGGCCTGATCCTGCAGTCCAGCCAACGACACGGCGTCACCCCAGTGGCCGTGCCGGTACTTCATCGTCGGCAGTCCGTTCAGGCGCAGGTTCTCGCGCAGGAATGCCGCCGCCAGCGGATGGCAATCACTCGCGGTGATATCCACGCCACGCCGGTGCGCCACCAGGCTGGCCAGGGCCAGACCGCAACCAAGCTCCAGCACCCGTTCGCCATCACGCAGCTTGCGCTTTGCCATCGCTGCCGCCAGCAAGACGCCAGACGGCCACAACAAGCCAAACAGCGGCCATGCCGCAGACGAGATGCCCAGGCCTTCGGCCAGGCCAAGAGGATCACTGAACTGTTGCCGATCGAGCAACGAACGAATCGTCAGATCGGCAGCACCATCAATCGCGATGTTTTCCTGCTTGACGCGGTAGCCTGGCATGGTGGAGGGATGCAAGCCAGGCCCGGCCCGCACCCATGAGAAAAAACGACCAGTATGCGCTACGCATAACCGGCCTCCCGCTGTATATTTCGAATCTGCAGCAAGCACCCACAAGGCATGGCGACCGATATCCTGGCGGCCTGCCGAGCTCAGCCTGGTGCAGGCAAATGCCGACGCTGATGCGACCCGACCACGGACCCAGGTTAGCCAACATTGCCCTATCACCATGACCACCACACCGCGTTATCCTGCCCCCGCCGTACTCGACCTGCCCGATGACATCAAGGCCAAGGTGCTTGAGATCCAGGAGAAATCAGGCTTCATCCCCAATGTGTTCCTGGCACTGGCGCGTCGCCCCGCCGAGTGGCGGGCGTTTTTCGCTTACCACGACGCGCTGATGCTGCGCGAGGAATCCGGGCTGACGAAAGGTGACCGGGAGATGATCGTCACCACCACCAGTGCGGCCAACCACTGCCTGTACTGTGTGGTGGCGCATGGCGCAATTTTGCGCATCTACGAGAAAAAGCCTCTGGTCGCCGACCAGGTCGCGGTCAACTACCGCAAGGCCGACATCACGCCGCGCCAGCGCGCCATGCTCGACTTTGCCATGAAGGTCTGCCAGCGGTCGGCCGAGATCAACGAGGCTGACTTCGCAGCCCTGCATGCACACGGCTTCAGCGACGAGGACATCTGGGACATCGGCGCCATCACCGCGTTCTTCGGCCTGTCCAACCGCATCGCCAACTTCAGCGGCATGCTGCCCAATCCGGAGTTCTATCTGATGGGGCGCATTGCGCGCGAGAAAAAACCGTAGCAAGGTCCCGCTACTGCCGGGCGAGCCATGTGGCGCCGCGCGGTCAAAGCAGCAAGCGCGCCGCGTCAGCTGACAATTGCCCGCAACCAGTCCGGCAGGTCGCGCGACTTCTGGGCCTTGAAGTCGACCCAGATCGTCGTGGCACCGCCAGCCGCGTAGACGACGTCCGGGTTGTCCGTGCGCTCCATCGTGGCCCAAGTCTCAAAGGTCGCTCGTGCCGGGTCGCTGGCATACATCTTCACCCGCACATCACCCGGGTACTCGATCTGCCGGTAGAAATTGCAGAACGCGTTGACGATCACCACCCCTTGCGTGTCCTGATCAGGGCGGGCGCCGAGGGATTGCATCCAATCGATGCGGCAGGTCTCCAGGTACCGGAAGTAGCTGCCGTTGTTAAGATGACCCATTGCATCCATGTCACCCCAACGGATCGGGATGACCATCTGGTAGACCAGCTTCTTTTGCTCGGGGATCTCGAACTTCATGCGGAAAAGCCGTCGTCCGCGGCAATCACGGCACCGTTCACGAAATGGCTCTGGTCCGCACACAACATCACAATCAGCGCGTCCAGGTCAGCCGGGCTGCCGACGCGCTTGCGTGGCAGCATCTGAATAAGTTTCTGTCCCTGCTCCGTATTCCAATGCTGGCGGTTGATCTCGGTGTCGTTTTAACCTGGGCATATGGCGTTGACATTGATACCGAAGCGGCCCCACTCGAGTGCCATCGAGCGTGTCATATGAATCAATGCCGCCTTGCTCAGCGCGTAGATACCGACCTGCGGCAAGGGGCGCAATCCGAGCATCGACGCGACATTGACGATACGTCCGCCGGTGAAAGTGCCCGGGGCTGCACCTTTGGAGCGCGCCAGCATGCGTTTGCCAACTTCCTGCGCCACAAAAAAGGCGCCCTTGAGGTTGGTGTCGAGGATCAGGTCGTAGTCCCTGGGAGTGACATCAACGAGGCGCTGCGTGGTATTGACCCCCGAGTTGTTTACCAGAATGTCGATCGAGCCCACATCCGTCTCGGCACGTGCCACTGCCGCCTTGATCGAGTCGTGGTTCGTTACGTCGACTTCGACCACGTGTGCGTCGCCGCCAGCGCCGTCGATCTCGGCGCGCAGTTCCTTCAGTCGGTCCAGGCGCCGACCCGCCAGCACCACGGCGGCACCGGCTGCCGACAGGGTGCGCGCGAACTGCGCGCCCAAGCCGCTGGAAGCACCGGTGATGAAGGCCACGCGGCCGGATAAATCGATGCTGTAGGCCATGCAGGCTCCCTTTTAACGAGTCAAGCTTTGATTATGGCCTTCGCTTCTCCAACGCCCGGCCGCCTAAAATCAACTGACGGCCAGATTAGCCCTATCCACAACCAGGCAGTGAGCATGACGCATGACGAGATCCTTCTACAGTTCGGCCCCCGCGAGGCAATGGAGTACGACGTGGTCGTTGTGGGCGGCGGACCGGGCGGGTTGTCGGCCGCCATACGCCTGAAGCAACTTGCGGCCGAAAAAGGAACTGATGTGTCCGTGGTGGTGCTCGAAAAAGGCTCCGAGGCGGGCGCCCACATACTGTCGGGCGCAATCATGGACCCGATTGCGCTGACCGAGCTGTTTCCCGACTGGAAGGCCCACGGTGCCCCATTGAACCAGGCCGTCACCGACGACGCCATGGTGTTCCTGGGCGAGCGCTCAGGCACACGGGTTCCCAACTTCCTGATGCCTGCCTGCCTGCACAACGAAGGCAACTACATCGTCAGCCTGGGCGCTGTCACGCGCTGGCTGGCGCAGCAGGCCGAAGCGCTGGGAGTGGAAATTTTTCCCGGTTTTGCTGCCGCCGAAGTGCTGTACAACGACAACGGGTCGGTCAAGGGCGTGGCGACCGGCAACATGGGGGTGGGCAAGGACGGCGAGCCGGGCGAAAACTTCCAGATCGGCATGGAATTGCATGGCAAGTACACCGTGTTTGCCGAAGGTTCGCGCGGCCATCTGGGCCAACAACTGATCGCCCGCTTCGGGCTCGACGCGGGCAAGGACCCACAAACCTACGGCATCGGTGTCAAGGAGTTGTGGCAGATCGACCCGGCACGACACCAGCCCGGTTTTGTGCTGCATACGGCCGGCTGGCCGATGGACAACGACACCTATGGCGGCGCCTTTCTGTACCACATGGACGACAACCAGATTGCCCTTGGCTTCATCACCGGCCTGGACTACAGCAACCCCTACCTGAGCCCGTTCGAGGAGTTCCAGCGCTGGAAGACCCACCCGAATGTGCGCTGGTATTTCGAAGGGCAGGAGCAGGGTCTCAAGCCCGCCAAGCGCCTGGGTTATGGGGCGCGCGCCATCACTGCGGGCGGACTGCTCTCGCTGCCCAAGACCGTGTTCCCGGGTGGAGCGCTGATCGGCTGCGAAGCCGGCTACCTGAACGTCAGCCGCATTAAGGGCAGCCACGCCGCCATGAAAACCGGCATGCTGGCCGCTGAGGCCGCCTACGACGCAGTCACCAGTGGCCGCCAGCACGATGAACTCTCGGCCTACCCGGCTGCGTTCGAGGCCAGTTGGCTGTACACCGAACTGAACAAGGCGCGCAACTTCAAGACCTGGTTCAAGAAGGGCCTGACTGTCGCCACCGTGATGAACGGGCTGGAGCAATTTGCCCTGCGCGGCAATGTTCCTTGGACGCTGCACCGCGACAAGCCCGACCATGTCTACCTCAAGCCCGCCTCCGACTGCAAGCCCATCGTGTACCCGAAGCCAGACGGAAAACTCACGTTCGACCGGCTCTCCAGCGTGTTTATCAGCAACACCAACCACGAGGAGCAACAACCTTCGCACCTGACGTTGAAGGACGCCAGCGTCCCGGTTGCCATCAACCTGGCGAAGTTCGCCGGTCCGGAGGCGCGATACTGCCCGGCCGGCGTCTACGAGTATGTGAAGAACGACGACAACACCGACCGGCTGCAGATCAACGCGCAAAACTGTGTGCACTGCAAGACCTGTGACATCAAGGACCCGACACAAAACATTGTCTGGGTGACGCCCGAAGGCGGCGGCGGCCCCAACTACGTGGGCATGTGAGTTCTTTGGCCCGGCTGCAACCCCTGCCACCCCGGACGACGCCGGAGCTAACACGGCGCGTAAGTTGGCACCGGATTGGCCGCGAGCCAATCGCGTATGCAGGCGTTGAAGGCATCGGGCTGTTGCACCATAACCCAATGGCCAGTGGTAAACGCCTGCACCGCGCAACCGGGGGTCGTGTTCAGCCGAGCCAGCCATTGTGGTGAGTGAAACATGAACGGTTTGCGCTGGCCGTAGATATATAACAGCGGGCAATGCGGATCAACGCGGTGCGCATGCCGCAGGCCGCCGAAGGAGCCAAACCACTGCATCGCATACGGATAGTTCATCTGCCAGGTGATGTGCGCCGGGTCCGTACTGCAACGCAAGGCCCGCGCCATCCCGCGCGTCATACGGTTGCCGAACTCGCCGCGCAGGATCCAGGCAATCGCCAACCATGCCTGGTAACCAAACACCTGCATCCTGGCTTTCACGGTGAGCCAGCGGCGTAAGGAGCCGGAGTTGTGATCGCCCACATCCACAGCGACGATACGCGCCACCCTTTGCGGATGCTGCGCCGCAAATTCGTAGCCAAACGCACAGCCCCAGTCATGCAAAACCAGAGTCACGCCCGTCCCGGGACTCACGCCGTCCACGATGCGCGCCAGCAGGGCCGTCATCTGATCCAGCGAGGTGCCGCGCGCGGGCAGGTCAGGATCGAAACCCGGCAGGGTGAACCGCACGCAGCGGTAACGCCCTTTCAAGGCGGCCACGGTTGTGTCCCACAGGCGCAAAGTGTCGGGCCAGCCGTGCAGGAACAGCAGCGTGTCGGCACCCTCGCCTTCGATGACTATTGGAATGCCGCCGATGGCGGTGGCAACTGCTTGCATGGCTCGGCTTGTCAATGAACGCAAGCTGCAAGCATAGCCTGCGCCTGGAGCGCTGTGCGTGGAAACCCGAATAGCCGGGCCAGGGGGCGATGACCATAATCAGGCAGCGTCAGGTACGCGCAACCAAAAGTACCCATCACACATTACCGAAACCTAAGGAGACACTGCATGAAACTGGTCCGTCTGGCCCTTGGCCTCACCCTTGCCTTTGGTTTTGTAACCATCGCTGCATCCCAAACCACGATGCGCATCAGCATCTCCATCGGCAAAGATTCGCACCAGGGCGCAGGCATCGACGCCTTTGCCTCCGAAGTGGAAAAGCGCACGGCCGGGCGCTACAAGGTCCAGACCTTCTATTCCGGCTCGCTGGGTGGCGAGCGCGAGTCGATCGAGGCGGTGCAGCTGGGCACGCAGGAACTCACGCTGACTTCCACCGGACCGGTGCCCAACTTCGTACCGGAAGCCAGGATACTGGATATCCCTTTCCTGTTCAGCAACAAGGCGCACGCGCAGGCTGTGCTGGATGGCCCGATCGGGCAAGACATGCTGACCAAGTTTGACAGCAAGGGTTTCAAGGCGCTGGCATGGGCCGAGAACGGCGTGCGCCACATGACCAACAACAAGCGCTCGGTAAATGGTCCGGACGATCTCAAGGGCCTGAAGATGCGCACCATGGAAAACCCGGTGCATGTGGCGGCCTATAAGGGCTTTGGCATTATCCCCACGCCCATGGCTTTCCCGGAAGTGTTCACTGCCTTGCAACAGGGCACGGTGGACGGGCAGGAGAACCCGCTGTCAGTCATCATGGCGGCCAAGTTCGACCAGGTGCAGAAACACCTGACACTGACCGGCCACGTGTATTCCCCTGCGCTGTTCCTGATGAACAAGGCAGCCTTCGAAAAACTCAGCGCCGCGGACAAGACGGCGTTCATCGAGGCCGCCAAGGTGGGTACCCGGGTCAACCGCGCCAGGGTGGCGGAGGACGATGCCAAGGGTGTCACAGAGTTGCGCGCCAAGGGCATGAACGTGGTGGAAAACCCCGACAAGGCCAAGTTCGTCGCGGCCCTGGCACCGGTTTACGCCGAGTTTGACAAGCAGTTCGGCAAGGCAGAGATCGACAAGATCCGCAACTTCAAATAGGCAACGCTCTGCTTGTCAGCCCAGTCCGCCCGGCGCTGTCCGGGCTTTTTTATTGCATAACGGACAAGCGCTGCGAACCATGACCATCAAAAATCGCTTCCTGGCGCTGGAACGCTGGACCACCCGCCTGTCCATGGGTGCGGCCTGCGCCATGATGGCACTGGCGGCCAGCCTCGGCATGTTCCAGATCATCACGCGCTTCGTGCTCGAGCGCCCTGCGGAATGGACCGAGGTGCTGATCCGCTTTTCGCTGATATGGATGGTGTTCATGGGTATTCCGATGGCGTTTCGCCAGGGCGCCATGGTCAGCGTGGACGTGTTGTACCGCTGGAGCCCGCCAAAGCTCAAACGTGTGCTCGATTGGGTTGTCAGCCTGGCCGCCCTGTTGCTGATCACGATTGTGATCTGGTGGGGCTGGGACTACGCCAACCGTGGCAAGGTGCAAACGGTGACGGGACTGGAAGATATGTCAATGTTCTGGGCCTACCTGGCTATGCCGGTGGGTGGCGTGTTCAGCATTCTGGGCATCCTCGGCAATCTGGTCGATCCGCAGCGCCTTGAGTTGGAGACAGCGCAGTGACCGCCGCGATGCTCACCACGATGGTGCTGTGTTTTGCGCTCACAGTATCGGTGGCGGTGTCGATCGGCCTCGCCGCCATTGCCGGCATCCAGATCGCCAACGTGAACATGCTGGTCTCGGTGAAGGAGATGTTCTCCTCCATCAACAAGTTCCCGCTGGCCGCAATCCCGTTCTTCATCCTGGCCGGCAACGTGATGGAGACCGGCGGCATTTCGCGCCGTCTGGTCGAGTTTGCAAAGAGCATCGTCGGCGGCGTACAGGGTGGCCTGCCGATGACCTGCGTGCTCACCTGCATGATCTTCGCCGCCGTGTCGGGGTCGTCCGTCGCCACCACCTTCGCCATCGGCGCGATCCTGATCCCGGCGCTCATCAAACACGGTTACCCCACGGGTTACGCAGCCGCGCTGCAGGCCACCAGCGCCGAACTCGGTGTCATTATTCCGCCATCGATCCCACTGATCCTGTACGGCGTGAGCGCCGAGGTGTCGATCGGTGAGCTGTTCATCGCCGGCTTCGGCCCTGGCTTGCTGATTGGCTGCGCACTGATGCTGTTTGTCTACGTCTATTGCAAATTCAAGGGCTGGGGCAAAACTGACGGTGAGGGGCAGTTGCCCTTTGGCAAGGCGGCCTGGCAGGCCGGGTGGGCGCTGCTGATGCCGGTGATCATTCTGGGCGGCATCTACGGCGGCATCTTCACGCCCACCGAAGCGTCTGCCGTGGCCGTCTTCTACGCGCTCGTGGTGGGCATGCTGATCTACCGCGAGATCCGCGTTGCCGACCTGTACCTGATATTGCGCAAATCAGTGATGTCCAGTGCCGTCATCATGTTCATCATTGCCAACGCCGGCCTGTTCGCCTTTCTGATCACCCGCGCCGGCGTTCCGGACGCCATCGGGCATTACCTCGAGGGTGTGCTCCAGAGCCCGGCGCTGTTCCTGCTGGGAGTGAACGCAACCCTGTTCCTCATCGGCATGTTTATTGAAACCAGCGCCGCCATCATCGTGCTGGCTCCGATACTGGCGCCCGTGGCCATCCATTTCGGCATCGATCCGGTGCATTTCGGGCTGATCATGGTCGTTAACCTGGCGATGGGCATGATCACGCCGCCCTTTGGTGTCAACCTTTTCGCGGCCGCGACGGTGGCGCGCATTTCACTCGACCGGATGATTCCGCACCTGTTGCCGTTCGTGCTGGTCATCATCGCTTGCCTGATGGTCATCACCTATGTTCCCTGGCTCTCGCTGGGGCTGCGCGATCTTGTCTATGCCAAGTAGCGTCTGACTGGCCGCTATACAATCCTTTCGTCAGGAGAGAGTCTTCCCACGGAAGACCGCCGAAGGCGCAGTGCAGGCTGATCGCAGCAGTATGAACGCTCAGGCAAAAGGACTGGCAACCGCCGGCAGCGCGAGGTGGCTGCGGGCGTTACCCCACTGGAGAGAGGCTGCAGCCCATGCAGTCCACCGAAGGAGCAAATCCGCTGCGGCCCCGCCGACTGCCGGGTGAATCTCTCAGGTACCACGGACAGCGGGGGCAGCCCATGGCGCACGCATGGACCCTATGCCCCGTCGGAGAACGCCTTGTCCGATTCCGTGACACCACTTCTGCACACGCCCCTGCACCAGTTGCACCTGGAGCTTGGCGCGCGCATGGTAGCTTTTGCAGGCTACAGCATGCCGGTGCAATACCCGATGGGCGTGCTGGCCGAGCACCTGCATACACGTGCCAGCGCCGGCCTGTTCGATGTCTCGCATATGGGCCAGGTGCGCCTGCTCGGGTCCGGCGCTGCCGCCGCCTTCGAGTCCCTGATGCCAGTGGATGTAATCGACCTCCCCGTCGGCAAGCAACGCTACGGCCTGCTGCTCAATGAGGCCGGCGGCATTCTGGACGACCTGATGTTCATCAAGCGCGATCTGGCCGGCGGCGCAGATATCTTTGTGGTCGTGAATGGGGCGTGCAAGGTGGCTGACATCGCCCATCTGCAGGCGAGCATCGGTGCGCGCTGCACGGTACTGCCCTGCCCTGAGCTGGCGCTGCTGGCCCTGCAAGGGCCACTGGCCGTCGTGGCCCTGCAACGGCTGTGCCCGCAAGTTGCCCGGCTGGTGTTCATGGGCGGTGGACACTTCGATGTACGCAGTTCCGCTGTCGGCGCGTCGACAGGCATCGAATGCTTCATCACGCGCAGCGGTTATACCGGTGAAGACGGATTCGAGATTTCGGTGTCGGCAGCCCAGGCCGAGTTGCTGGCACGGGCGTTGCTGGCCCAGCCCGAGGTCAAACCGGTCGGCCTGGGCGCGCGCAACTCGCTTCGGCTCGAAGCCGGCTTGTGCCTGTACGGCAGCGACCTCGACCCGACCACCACACCCATTGAAGCCAGCCTGGGCTGGGCGATCCAGAAAGTACGGCGCAGCGGCGGCGCGCGCGCCGGTGGTTTTCCGGGTGCAGTGCTGGTGCTCGACCAACTCGATGCTGCGACGGCCCGGCGAAAACGCGTCGGACTGCGCCCGCTGGAGCGTGTACCAGTGCGCGAACACACGCTGCTGCAGGACGCGGACGGACAACCGGCCGGCGAAGTCACCAGTGGCGTACTCGGTCCGACCATCAACCAGCCGGTGGCCATGGCCTATGTGCCCACTGCCCATGCGGCCATCGGCACCCGGCTCAACGCCATGGTGCGCGGCAAGGCGGTTGCCATGGAAGTGGTCGGCATGCCGTTTGTCCCCAACCGCTACGTCCGCGGCTGACAGAATCCTTCCACTCCCGCTATCCAACCCCATCACAACCGGAGAAAACATGGCCACCATCCACTACACCGAAGACCACGAATGGCTCAGCGTGGAGGCCGACAGCGCCACCATCGGCATCACGCAGCACGCGCAGGACGCCCTGGGCGACGTGGTGTTCGTGGACCTGCCAGAAGTCGGCAGGCACTTCGCCGCCAAAGACGTTGCCGGCGTCGTCGAGTCGGTGAAAGCCGCCGCCGACGTCTACATGCCCGTGGACGGCGCAATCATCGAGGTGAACGAGGCGCTGCGTGCCGACCCGTCACTGGCCAACTCCGACCCACAGGGCGCGGGATGGTTCTTCAAGGTCCGGCTGTCGAAGCCGGCGCAACTCGACGCACTGATGGACGAATCCGCCTACCGCAGCTTCAGTGCCGGCGCCTGAGGCGCGGCGCTCCTTCCCCTTACCGAGAGGTTGAGACCACCATGTTGATGACCACTGCCATTGGCCTGGCTGCGCTGGAGAATGCGGACGAATTCAGCGCACGCCATATCGGCATCACTGCGGACGACGAGACCCACATGCTGTCGGTGATCGGCGCGGCATCGCGCCGTGCGCTGATCGAGGCTATCGTTCCAAGGACGATCGCGCGCAGCAAGCCAATGGACATACCGGCTGCAGTGACGGAGGTGGCCGCGCTGGCCGAGCTGCGTGCCATCGCAGGGCGCAATCAGGTTCTGAAGAGCTTCATCGGTCAGGGTTACCACGGCACCATCACACCCGGCGTGATCCTGCGCAACGTGCTGGAAAACCCGGCCTGGTACACCGCCTACACACCTTACCAGGCGGAGATTTCGCAGGGCCGGCTGGAGGCGCTCATCAACTTCCAGACCATGGTCTGCGACCTCACCGCCATGCCGATCGCCAATGCCTCGATGCTGGACGAAGCGACGGCCGCCGCCGAAGCAATGACGCTTGCCAAACGCAGCGTCAAAAGCAAAAGTACCGTGTTTGTCGTCGCAGGCGACTGCCATCCGCAGACCATCGAAGTCATACAAACGCGCGCCGCGCCCCTGGGGCTGACCGTGCTGCTGGCCAACTCCGCCCGCGAATGGGACGAGGCACTTACGAAAGACTACTTCGCCGTGCTGGCCCAGTACCCGGCAACCAGTGGCCGCATCGACGACCTGCGCAGCGACACCGAACGCGTACATGCCAACAACGCCGCCTTCATCGTGGCCGCCGATCTGTTGGCTTTGACACTGCTGAAGCCTCCGGGCGAATGGGGCGCAGACATTGTGGTGGGGACGACACAACGGTTTGGCATGCCGATGTGCAACGGTGGGCCACATGCGGCCTACCTGGCCTGCCGCGACGACTTCAGACGCTCCATGCCGGGACGGCTGGTCGGCGTGAGCGTGGACGCACACGGCAACCCGGCCTACCGGTTGGCATTGCAAACCCGCGAGCAACACATACGGCGCGAGAAAGCCACATCCAATATCTGCACCGCACAAGTGCTGCCCGCAGTGGTGGCAAGCATGTACGCGGTCTACCACGGTCCCCTGGGATTGACCCGCATTGCACGCCGCGTCGCCACCCTGACGGCGATCCTGGCGCGTGGATTGCAATTGCTCGGGCATGTGCCGCGTGCGCAACACTACTTCGACACCCTGAGTCTGAAGACCGATGCGGCGACGCAGTCCATCGCGGCCAGGGCGCGCGCGGCGGGCGTTAACCTGCGCGTGTACTGGCAAGACTACCTGTGTATCGCGCTCGACGAAACCACCACGCGCGACGACATCGCCCTGTTGTGGGGCGTCTTCGCAGCACCCGGCCAGCTGCTGCCACGCGTGGAAGACTTCGAGAACTCGGTGACAGCGCAGTTGCCCTCGGAGTTGCTGCGCAGCAGTGCGTTCCTCACGCATCCGGTGTTCAACAGCCATCACAGCGAGACCGGCATGCTGCGCTACATCCGCCGCCTCAGCGACAAGGACCTGGCACTCGACCGCAGCATGATTCCGCTGGGCAGTTGCACCATGAAACTCAATGCCACCAGCGAGATGATCCCCATCACCTGGCCGGAATTTGCGAATATCCATCCCTTCGCGCCGGCCGATCAGCAGCTCGGTTACGCCGAGCTGGACCGCCAGTTGCGTGCCTGGTTATGCCAGGCTACCGGCTACGCCGGAATCAGCCTGCAGCCGAATGCCGGCAGCCAGGGCGAATACGCCGGATTGCTGGCCATCCGCGCCTTCAACCTGGCCAACGGACGCGGCAACCGCAACATCTGCCTGATCCCGGCCAGCGCGCACGGTACCAACCCCGCCAGCGCCCAGATGGCCGGGCTGACGGTGGTGGTGACTGCCTGTGACACCCAGGGCAATGTGGACATGGCAGACCTGGCGGCAAAGTGCGCACAACACAGCGCCAACCTGGCGGCGGTCATGATCACCTACCCCAGTACCCATGGTGTGTTCGAGACGCAGGTGCGGGACCTGTGTGCCCTGGTGCATACGCACGGTGGACGGGTCTACGTCGACGGCGCGAACATGAATGCCCTGGTCGGCCTGGCCGCGCCCGGCGAATTCGGCGGCGACGTGAGCCACCTCAACCTGCACAAGACCTTTTGCATTCCGCACGGCGGCGGCGGCCCCGGCGTCGGACCGGTCTGTGTGGTGGCCGATCTGGTGCCGTATCTGCCGGGCCATGCGACCGGCGGCATCGCCTGCAATGGTGTGGGGGCCGTATCTGCGGCGCCCCTGGGCAACGCGGCGGTATTGCCCATCAGCTGGATGTATTGCCGCATGATGGGACCCGACGGATTGCAATCGGCCACCGAGATTGCCATCCTCAGCGCGAACTACATCAGCGTGCGGTTGCAAGCCCACTACCCGACCCTGTTCGCCAGCAGTGACGGCCGGGTGGCCCATGAATGTATCCTGGACCTGCGCCCGCTCAAGGAAAGCAGCGGCGGCGCACAGGGTGTGAGCGCCGAGGACGTTGCCAAGCGCCTGATGGATTACGGGTTCCACGCGCCCACTTTGAGCTTTCCGGTGCCGGGTACGCTGATGGTGGAGCCGACCGAAAGCGAGACATTGGGCGAAATCGACCGCTTCGTTGCCGCCATGATCTCCATCCGCGAAGAAATCCGCATGATTGAGCGTGGCGACTGGCCGCAGGACGACAACCCGCTCAAACATGCGCCACATACCGCCGCCTCCGTGATGGGCGCGCAGTGGACACGCCCCTATCCACGGGAGCTGGCAGTGTTCCCGCTGGCAGCGCTCAAACACAGCAAGTACTGGACACCGATTGGCCGTGTGGACAACGTCTATGGCGACCGCAACCTGTTCTGCAGCTGCGTGCCGCTGGCGGACTACGCGGAGCAAACGCAGACCGGGTAGCGCCAACGCAGGCAACCGGCAGGGGGTGCCACGATGCCGACCATGCAGCCTTACCGCTGCCGGTTCAGGCGCTGGTGCCGACCCAATGCGCGGGCTACGAACAAACCAAGGGCAAACAACACAGCGCTACCTACCGTGATGACCACCCCGCCACCAAACCGGTCCGCAAAACCCGCCGCCAGCCACACACCCAGCGACTGGCCCAGAAATAGCGAGGCGGCAAACAACGATACCGCCGTGCCACGGGCTGCAGGAGCCATTTGTGCGGCGTTGGCCTGCATTACATTGTGAAAACAGAAGAAACCAAACCCCACTACCAGGCTGGCAGGCACGGTCAGCCAACGGTACGGCGTCCAGGCAATCAGCAACGCGGCGCCCAGGGCCAGACTGACCCCCAGAACCACTAGCTGCGGCTGGCGCAGACGCCGGATCAGGTGGCGCGCTGTCGCCATGTACAAGACCCCCCCAACACCAAACAGTGCGACCACGGCACCCGCAACCGCAAGGGAGAACTGCATGTCGCGGTGCAGGTGCGAAGCCCAGATCGCCAGCATGCCGAACCCGGCGGCGCCTTCCACCAAAGCGATGGCCAGAATGGTACGGGCCCAGGAGTCCGCAAAAATCGCCCGCGCCTGTCGGCCAAAGCCGGTGACTGCCAGGACGGGCGCGTCGCGGCGCACCGGGCCAGATTGCAATTGCGCAGACTGCACATGCCATTCCCGCAACAGCAACATGCCGACAACACAGAACAGCACCGCCAACAGCCCGAAGGCCCAGCGCCAGCCGACCGTGTCGGTGAGGACGCCGCCCAGAAACTGCCCACCGCCCATGCCGAGCGCGGTACCCAACCCGACCCGCGCAATGGTTTCCTGCTGCTTCGCCGGATCGGCCACGTCACCCAGCCAGGCCAGGGTCAGCGGAATGATCGCGGCCGCGCCCATGGCGACCAGGGCACGCGACAGCAGCAGCATCTCCAGGCTGGAAGCGAATACACCCACCAGATTTCCGATACTGCAGCCCAGCGTAGCCCAGGCAATGATGCGAAACTTGCCGAGGCGGTCACCGAGTGGCCCGTAGAACAGCTGCAACACACCGTACACCACGGCAAATACGGATACCACCTGCGCTGCCTGCGCCAGGCCAACGTCGAACTGCCGGGACAACTCCGGCAACATGGCGTCACATATGCGTTGCGACGCCATGCTGGAGAAAGTGGCGAATGACAGCAGGACAATCGAGCGCTGCGTGGTGCTCGCGCAAACAGTGGGAACCATGGTCATGCGCCGCAAAGTCGCTGATTGTGCCCGCTGCCGGCTGTCGCCGCTGGAGCCAGCCGAGCGGCAGGCGTAATATCGCCTGCAAATCCGGAAGCCAAACATGATCTATGCCACATTGAAGACCCTGCACGTGTTGTCAATCATCATCTGGGTCGGTGGCATGGCGTTTACGCTGTTCTTCCTGCGCCCGGCGGTGGCCGCCCTGGAGCCTCCACTGCGCGTACAACTGATGCACGCGGTACTGCGCAAGTTCTTCAAGGCGGTGCTTCCCGTATCGATCATTACGCTGGCGACCGGTCTCTGGATGATGGCTATCTTTTCCAGCCAGGCCACGCAGTCTGGCGTCGCAGTAAGAATGCCATGGCACTGGATGGTGATGGCGGTGCTGGGTCTGGTGATGATTGCGATCTTCGGGCATATCCGGTTCGTTTTGTTCAAGCGGCTGCACAAAGCCCTCGCAGAGCAGGCTTGGAGCGCTGGTGGCGCGGCACTTGCGAGCATCCGGGTCTGGGTGCGAGCCAATCTGGTGCTCGGCGTGCTGGTCGTCGTGCTCGCCGTTGCAGCTGGAAGCCTGTGAGCGAAACGGCACAATAGCCATTGGACGCCGCGTGGCTGGGACTGGCGCAACACAAGGACAATCAAGCCGATGCGTGGCACTACCGAATCCCCAAACCCGCTACACACCAACCTCGACCTGTACAGCGCAAAGGAGCTGGTTGACGCCTTGGTCGACGACCATGGCATCGCCGTGCAGGCGGTGCGTGAGAGCAGCGCACAGCTGGCGCAGGCGGTGCAGGCAGCATTGCCGCGACTCGCAGCCGGCGGAAGGCTGGTCTATGTGGGCGCGGGGACCTCTGGCCGACTCGGCCTTCAGGACGCAGTAGAACTGTTTCCCACTTTCTCCTGGCCACCCGAGCGGGCGCTTGCCTTACTCGCTGGTGGGGCGCGCGCCGTCACCGAGTCGGTCGAAGGTGCGGAAGACGACTCTGCGCAAGGTGCAGCGGACATTCTGGGCATAGCTCCGACAAGGCAGGACGTCGTACTGGCGATTGCCGCTTCAGGGCGCACGCCGTATGTGCTGGGTGCCATCGGGGCAGCACGTCGCGCCGGCGCCTTGACAATCGGTTTGGCCAATAACCGTGACAGCGCTGTTGCGGCGGCGGCCGAGATCGGCATCACACTGGACACCGGATCGGAAGTCATCTGCGGCAGCACGCGCCTGAAGGCCGGTACCGCACAGAAGATCGCGCTCAACAGCTTTTCCAGCGCCATCATGGTGGGCTTGCACAAGGTCTACGGCAACCTGATGGTGGACATGCGTGCCTCGAACGGCAAACTGCGCGAGCGTGCGGTGCAACTGACGGTGGGCGCCACCGCCTGTGGCGAGGCGCGCGCGCGCCAGGTGCTCGACACCTGCGACTACCACGTCAAGACCGCGATTGTCTGCATCAAGGCAGACCTGGAGCCAGCCGCGGCGCAGGCGCTGCTGGCGCGCTGCGACGACAGCATTCGCCGCGCAATCGGCGGATGACCGGTCAGCCCGCGCTGGCACCGTCCGACGCGAGTCTGGCGCAGAACACGACCGACGCGGGCTTGCCGCTGCGCGGATGGATTGGCCATTGCCCACTGATCAGGCGCAGGCCGAAGTCCGGGAACAGGCGGCGCCAGCTCTCCAGGGTACGAAAGTACCACGGCGCTGCATTTACAAAGCGTTGGTTGAAGCCGTCCCAGCTACCCAGGCGCCAACCATCGGCATAAGCAGTGCGCCACAGGCCTCCAGCGCGTGCCAGGTCTGCACAAAGGCTGCGCATTTCGGCACCAGCATCCAGGATCTGCTACTCATGGTCCTGCGCCAGTGCGTCAGACGGAATACAGTGCCCCCAGGATGCAGGTGCGCCGTGCGCCGGTGACCGATGGCAGGTTGCCAGGCAGGCCGTGCACGGTACGGCGCGCAAAACTTGCAAAAGCAATCGCCTCAACCTGGTCCGGCGCAATGCCGCGCGCGGTAGTGCTTTGCACGCTCCAGCGCGGCAGCAGTTCGGCCAGGTGCTGCATGAAAAATAAGTTCATCGCGGCGCCGCCACACACGTAGAGCTCGCCGCCGACGCTGTCGACCCTCTGCACCGCATCGGCAACGCTGCGGGTGCTGAACTCGAGCAGCGTGCGCATCACGTCGGCATCGGCGCCACCCAGGCAGCCACTCGCAGCGAGGCAACCTTGCAGCCAGTCGAGGTGGAACAATTCTCGCCCGGTGCTCTTGGGGTGGGGCAGCTGCAGGTACGGTTCGGCCAGCAAGGTTTCGAGCAGCGGCGGCAGGATCTGCCCGCTGCGCGCCCAAGCGCCGCCTTCATCAAAGGCCCGGCCGGTCTTCTGCGCGCACCAGCCATCCATCAGCACATTGGCCGGCCCAGTGTCGAAGCCATAGGTCGCCTGCCCGGGCACGAGGGAGGTGATGTTGGCAATACCACCCCCGTTCAGGATCACGCGCGTTATGGAAGGGTGGCGAAACCAGTGCTCGTGAAAGCCCGGCGCCAGTGGTGCACCCTGCCCACCCAGCGCCATGTCGCGGCGGCGGAAATCCGCGACCACCGGTACCCGTGCACCCACGGCAATGGTGTTCGGATCACCAATCTGCATGGTGAAGCGGTCCGGCCCCGACGGTTGGTGGTAGACCGTCTGGCCGTGCACGCCCACCGCCTCGACCTGCCCCGGCGCGAGTGCCGCCTGGGTCAGCGCCAGCCGTATCGCCTGCACATACTGGCGCGCCACCGCCAGGTCAAGTGCACCGAGTTGCGGCAGCGAGAGCGCCTGCCCGTGGCAAATCGCCAGGATAGCATCACGCAATGCAGCCGGATACGGAACACGCACATGCGCCAGCACCGTGAGTACGGTGTCCGACACCGCACCGGCCTCGCCGTCGAAGCGGGCCAACACGACGTCCACGCCATCCAGGCTTGTGCCCGACATCGCGCCGCCAAATACTTCGCTTGTGACCGTTTCCACCCGCCCCTCCCGTGTTGTCATCAGTCGATCCCGCGCAAGCGCGGATCAAGCCGGTCGCGCAAACCGTCGCCGAGCAGGTTGAAACCCAGCGAGGCCAGCAGAATTGCAAAACCGGAAAAGATGCAGGCCCAAGGCGCAAGAAAAATGTAGTCACGCCCCTCCGACAACATGCGTCCCAGCGATGGCGCTGGCGGCTGCGCGCCAATACCCAGAAACGACAGGCTGGCTTCGAGCAGGATCGCGGTGGACAAAGACAGGCTGGCCTGCACCAGGATCACACTGGCGAGGTTGGGCATGATGTGCCAGACGACGATGCGCAGGTCGCCCGACCCAAAGCTGCGTGCGGCATGGACGTAGTCCGCAGAGCGCAATACCAGCGTCGGCCCGCGCATCAGGCGGGCGAAGATGGGGGAATACACCACGGCAATTGCAATCACGGTCGACGTGGTGTTGGTGCCCAGGATGGCGATCACACCGATCGCCAGCAGGATGATGGGAAACGCGAACAACACGTCGGCCAGGCGCATGATTACGCGATCAATCCAGCCGCCCTTGAAACCGGCCCAGATGCCCAAGGTGCCACCGAACAGCAACGCTGCCAGCACGGCGGAGAAAGCGATTCCCAGCGAGGACTGGTAACCGTGCAGGATACGCGACAACACGTCACGTCCGAGTTTGTCGGTCCCGAGCCAGAACTCCGCGCTGGGTGCGGCCAGCCGCGACTCCCCCGCCTGCGCCACCGGATCATAGGGCGCAATCAGTGGCGCAAACAAGGACGCCAGCACCTGCGCCACCACCAGGGCCGTTGCCAGCACCAGCACCGGGTTGTGGGCAAAGGCATGCGCCAGGGCGCGCCACACCCGGTTGCTCACGGGAGTACCTGCGCCTGGTGGCTGCGGTAGCTCGCGCCCTGGGGACGGCCCAGCGGCGCTCATGCCGAGGCTCCGGCCCGTTTGTCGATGACGCGGTACAACAGGTCAATGATGGCATTGACCACCACAAAACAACAGGTCACGACCAGAATCGAAGCCTGTATCAGCGGGTAGTTGCGGTCGGCAATCGCGCCCAACATCAGGCGCCCGAGTCCGGGTATGGCAAACACCTGTTCCACCACGATGGCACCGCTGAAAAGGTAACCCGCCATGATGCCCAGCGAAGTGACATACGGAATCAGCGAATTGCGCAGCGCGTGTTTGAAGGTCACCGTCCATTCGTTCAGACCCTTGGAGCGGGCGGTGCGGATGTAGTCCTGCGACAACGCGTCGATCATCGCCGAACGCATGATGCGCGCCAGCGACGCAATCACCGGCAGGGCACAGGTCAGCGTGGGCAGAAACATCCGCTGTATGTGCGCCCAGGGTTGTTCGGTAAAGGGTGGCACGCTGCCCAGGGTCTGCCAGTTCGGGAACCAGATCGCCCAGCCAAAGATCAGCAATGCGCCAAGCCAGAAGGCCGGCATGGTGACGCCGGTAATTGTCACGACGCGCAACACGAAATCAGAGGTGCCGCCGCGGAAATAGGCCATCAACACGCCGGCCGGAATCGACAACAGGACCGCCAGCAGCAGGGACAGGATGGTCAGTTCGACAGTCACCCCGATGCGCTCGGCAATGTCTTCCAGCACCGGCTTTCCAGTCCAGATACTCAGGCCGAAGTCCCCTTGCGCCATGCCGGCGATCCAGTGGTAATACTGAAGCGGCAGCGGGTCATTCAACCCCAGTTGCTGACGTAACTGCTCCACCTGGGACGCGCTGGCGTCGCCACTGGCGCCCAACATCACCTGCGCGGCGTCGCCCGGGATCAAGCGGATCATCAGGAACACCAGCACAGACACCCCCAGCAGCACTCCGGCGAGGTCGAACAGCCGTCTGGCGATCAGCTTGCCCATAAGCCAAGCCGTACTTGGACCTGCCGCGCCAAGCTGCGGCCGTTCATTACCGCACGCCCTACTTTTCCAGTGTGGTCTGGCGCAGGTAGACCAGCGAACGCGTGCTGATCGGCGCAAAGTCCTTCACGTTGGAACGCATGGCGGTGAACAGGTCGCCGTTGGCGAGAAACGCAATCGGTCCCTGACACGCCAATGTCTTTTGCACCGTGTCGTAAATCTTTTTGCGCTCCACCTTGTTGGTCGCAGCACGGCCGGCGTCGAGCAACTTGTCGATCTCCGGATTGGAGTACTTGAACACGTTGGTGGACGAACCGGTATAAAAGGTGCGGTAGAAATAATCGTCCGGATCAATACCGCCGCCATTCAGCGAGACGAAGGCGGTGAAGTTCGAGGCGCGCCAGTCGGCAACAAACTTGCCAATCTCCTGCGCCAGCAGAGTCACCTTGAAGCCGCCCTTTTCCAGCTGGGCCTGAACGATCTCGGCCGTGTCCTTGGCCACCGGATTGGGCAACACGTTGATAGTGATGGCCAGCGGCGTCGCCACACCAGCCTCCTTGAGCAAGGCGCGCGCCTTGTCCGGGCTGGACTGGTAACACGGCAGTTCCGCGTACGGCACGGCCCATTCCGTCAGTACGGCGGGCAACGGCGCGGCAATCGACGCGCGTCCCAGGTACACGCCGCGCACGATCTCGTGCCGGTTGAGCGCGTAATTGAGCGCCTCGCGCACCTTCGGGTTGTCAAAGGGCGGCTTGCTGACATTGAGCCCAACCAGGCTGTACCCCAGGTCCGGCACCTTGGTCGTGATCACGCCGGGGGCACGCGCCAAAGTATTGATGGTCACTGCGTCCACCGACGGGAAGAACTGGTAAGTGCCATTGGCCATACCGGCCTGGCGGGTGCTGGCTTCAGGCACGATGTTGAACTTGACGCCGGCGAGTTTTGGCAGCCCAGCCATGTGGTAGTCCGGGTTCTTGACCAGGCCGACGTAGGCATCGGTGACCCATTTGTCGAACTTGAAAGGCCCGGTGCCCATTGGATTCTTCTGCAGGTCGGCGGCGTTCGCGACCGACTCGGCAGGAACGATCGCCAGTGCCTCAAGTTGCCCCACCAATGGCAAAGACGCAGTGTTCAGATTGATGACGACCTCCCCCTTGTCGGCCAGAATTTCCTTGACCATGGACAAACGGCTGGCATACGGGGAACCGGTCTTGCTGTCTCGGATGCGATTGAGCGAGGCCACCACGTCGGCCGCAGACAGTGCTTTGCCATTGTGGAACTTGACCCCCGGCTTGAGTTTGAAGCGGTAACTCAAACCATCCTTGGAAATGGTCCAGGAAGTCGCCAGCGACGGCACCACCTTGAGGTCCTTGTCGATCGCGGTGAGACCTTCATAAATGTTCTTGTTGATCAGTACCGTGTTGAATGCAGGAACGACATGCGGATCCAGACCAGCGGGTGAGCCGTCGGTGGCAACCTCCAACACCTGGGCGCTGGCGGCGCTGGCAATCAGCAGCGCTGCCGCTGCGGCAACCCAGCGCCTGCGCCACGGACGGCGGGGGGTGACGGAAGTGCTGCGAGTTGTGTTTTTCATACCAGATCTCCTGTTGGTTTCAGTATTCGCGGCCACTTCGACGTGCCCGCGCCCGCTCTTCAGGCGAGGACTCATCGAGTCCCGAATCATCTTAGCACCAGCCATGTTCATCGCTGCAAGCTGCTGATCGGTCCGCGCGTCTTGCGCATCAGCCACTCGGACTGGCCGACCACCAGAAAATCGGTCAACTCGCCAACCTCCACATAACCCAGGCGCCGGTAAAAGCGACGGGCCGCGGCGTTAAACCCCGACACACACAGGAACACGTTGGCGTGGTCGCGAAAAATACGCTTTTCGGCAAACGCCATCAGCTCCGTCCCGCAGCCCTGGCC
>JAJAZK010000455.1 GCA_026785765.1 Rhodoferax sp.
CAGCTCACCTGGATGGTGTACGTGTACTGGGCCGGGCCGCCCGCACGCGTCACAGTCCAGGTGCTTCTGGGCAAGGTCGAGGCCACCGCGTTTTGCCATTGCGACATGTCGAAATCCGCCATGGCGTTGTCACTGCAGAAGCCTGCGCTGCAGACGAAGTTGGGCGCAGTTGGCACACCCGAGGTGGCAATTACGTAGTTGGTGCCATTCACCGCGCCGCGTTTGTTGGCTTCCATGCGTTCGGCCAAATCCGCAACCAGAAAAACCGCCTGGCTGCGAAATTGCCCACCCTGGTTTTGCCGCATGGAGAAGGCCTGCAAGCCAGCCGTCCCCAGCAAGGCCAGCGAAATGATCAACAGGGTGACCAGCACCTCGATCATGGAGAACCCCTGCACGTGCACCGCACCTGGCTGGGAATTTGATCGCAGTTGGTTCATGTTTTCACCTACTGTCTGGAGATATTACCGGTCACCGCGACCGATACGGTGCGGGTTGGGCCCCCTGCCCAGCTACCCGCAAGGCGCAGACGGACTTCCCCGACACGCACCAACAAGTCGGACTGGCTGGTCTGGGCGCTGGTGGGGCTGAACCGGATCGGAAAACCAAACGCATTGCCCAAGGCATCAAAAAGGCCAAGGGTCAGGTTGGGATCGAGTGCAGGCCGCACCACCAGGGGGTTGGGGATGGCTACGGTGCCCGGTGAACACTGGTTGACAACGCCCTCGAGACACACCACCCAGCCCAAGCGCCAGTCGGCAGCGCAAACGGTACCGGCAGCATCGCGTGGGCACACGATGAGGCTGGTGTTGCGTTTGATGGCCTCGCCCCGCGCCAGGTTCAGGTCACTCACAATCAGACCCAGCGCAGACGACTGGCGTGTGGTGTTGAGCATGTCGCGAAACGACGGTACGGCGATCGCGGCCAGGATCGCGCCGATGGCGACCACCATCAATACCTCAACCAGGGTAAAACCATTTGTTCGGGGAGTTCGTCGATGCATGGACCGAAGGCTACCCGATGTGAGCTGCACGCAGACTGGCCAAACGACCAACGGTCGGAAAGTGCCGCCCGACGGCGCGCCTCTTACGGCAGCCTGCACACAGAATAGCGCCAGCCGTGTGATTTATCACGGCAGCACATCCATGACGCGCTTCCAACCGCTTTTTCTCGTTGCCCTGTGGCTCTCGCTGCAAGGCTCCGTCTTGTCCGCAGAGCCATTCCAGCCGACGCCCGACCCAATGGCGCACTGGCGCGCACAGATTGAAGCCGCCAGGCGCCTGAGCATACCGCCGCCACCGAAAGGGGTGCGTGAGACGCCGTGGGATGCCTTGTCACCGGCTGGATGGAATCCTGGCCAGATCCTGCAGCGGCTCGGCGTTTCACAGGTTGGGGACGGGGACCAGAAGGCGGTCGAGCTGGAGAAGCAAATCAAAGTCGAATGGGACAAAGCGCCTACCGTGCAGTTCAAGGATGAGAACCCGATTCGACTCACCGGGTATCCAGTCATGCTCAGTGGTGGCGAAGGATTGGCAAACAACATCCTGCTGGTGCCCTACCGGGGCGCTTGTATCCATCGACCGGCGCCGCCGGCAAATCAGATGGTGATGCTGTCGTTCAAACCAGGGCAGGGACTGCCCCGAAACATGGGCAACGAGGTGTTGTGGGTCACTGGGCGGATCTATGCCCTGGCATCACCCACCGAGTACGGCCGGGTTGCGTACATCATGCCCGACGCACGATGGCAGGAGTACCCGAAAGAGAAGTATCCGTTGCCGTTGTACACGCCGTTGCGCTAAGGGCTTGGGCGCATTGCAGTCGGTAGCCCCATGACCGATTCGGCGGACATTCGCCATATGGACTCGGCACTTGCGCTGGCGGCGCGCGCCATAGGCGTATGTGAACCCAACCCACGGGTGGGTTGTGTATTGGTTGGGGCGGACGGTCTGGAGATCGGCGCGGGCTCGACCCAACAAGCCGGCGGGCCGCATGCAGAGATCATGGCCTTGCGTGACGCGCAGTCGCGTGGCCATTCCAGCGCCGGAGCAACCGCTTACGTGACGCTGGAGCCATGCTCCCATCACGGCCGCACCGCACCCTGTTGCGATGCTTTGGCGCGCGAAGGCGTGCGGCGCGTCGTGGCGGCACTGGTGGACCCGAACCCGAAGGTCGCCGGCAATGGCATCGCGCGCTTGCGCGCGGCCGGCGTGGAGGTCCAGGTCGGACCGGCGGCCGACGCAGCGCGGGAACTCAACATCGGGTTTTTCAGCCGCATGCTGCGCCAGCGGCCGTGGACCAGGATGAAGATTGCCGCGTCGCTGGACGGAGTGACGGCGTTGGAAAACGGCCAGAGCCAGTGGATCACATCAGAAGCGGCGCGCGTGGATGGTCACGCCTGGCGCGCCAGGGCGTCCGCCGTCCTGACCGGCATCGGTACCGTCCTTGAAGACGATCCAAGCTTGGACGTTCGGCTGGTTGCGGTGCAACACCAGCCCGCTTTGGTGGTGGTCGACAGCCAGTTACAGTTGCCGCTGCAGGCCCGGCTCTTCTCGGCCAGGCGGGTGCTGTTGGTTTACGCAGCGCAGAACGACCCGCAGAAGGCAGCAGCGCTGCAAACGCGCGGCGCTAGAGTGGCATTGTTGCCTGGCGCGACCGCGGCCGGGCGCTTGAAGGTGGACCTGACACGCATGTTGAGCGACCTGGCACTGCGCCATGAGGTCAACGAACTGCATGTGGAAGCTGGCCACAAGCTCAATGGTTCGCTGCTGCGGGCCGGGCTGGTCGACGAGTTGCTGGTGTACCTCGCACCGAAACTGATCGGTCCTGGCCGCGTGATGGCGGCATTGGACCCACTGGCTTGCCTGGCCGACGTGCGGCCACTGCAGTTCCGCTCGGTGGCAATGGTAGGGCCCGACCTGCGGCTGCTGGCGCGAACCGTCCAGGAACCCTGGTTCTGAGCGCCCTGGTTCCAGGGGTTCTCGATTCCCTGCGAAAATGGTTCCATGTTCACCGGAATCATCACCGGCGTGGGGCGCATCGCCGCCGTCCACGCCCTTGGCAGCTCTTTGGCCCATGGCAAACGCATCAGCGTGGCGTGCCCGCCGCGTTACCTGGATGACACACAGCCCGGCGACAGCATCGCAGTCAACGGTGCCTGCATGACCGCCACCCACATCGACTTGCCCGCTTGCCAGTTCGGGTTCGATGCGTCGGCCGAGTCGCTGCTGCGAACCGCGGGCCTGGACCATATCGGTCCGGTCAATCTGGAGAAAGCCATGCGTGCCAGCGACCGGCTCGGTGGCCACATCGTGGCCGGCCACGTCGACGGTGTGGGCAGCGTCAGCCGTTTTGCCGCGATCGGAGAGAGTTGGGAGTTGTGTGTGCTGGCGCCGACGGAACTGGCAAAGTATCTGGCTTTCAAGGGATCAATCACGGTGAATGGTGTCAGCCTCACCGTCAATAGTGTGACGGACGGTGGCGACGGCTGCGCCATCAGCATCAACCTGATCCCGCATACCGTGGCCAATACGGCACTCGGTGGGCTGGTTGCGGGAACACCAGTCAACCTGGAGATCGACCTGATCGCGCGTTATGTGGAGCGCATGCTGAGCCTGACGACCCTTGCGCCCGCCCCTGAAGGAAATCCATGAGTAGTGTGTTGTCGGCGCCCATCGCGCCGGTGGAAGACGTCATCCGGGAGGTGCAAGCCGGCCGCATGGTGATCCTGGTGGACGAAGAGGACCGTGAAAACGAAGGCGATCTGGTGCTTGCCGCCGACCATGTCAGCGCGGCGGCGATCAACTTCATGGCCCGGTTTGGTCGTGGCCTGATCTGCTTGACGCTGACGCGCGCCACCTGCGAGCGCTTGCAGTTGCCGCCGATGGCGACGCGCAACGGCACCAAACACGGGACTGCGTTCACGGTCTCGATCGAGGCTGCGGAAGGCGTCAGCACGGGCATTTCTGCGGCCGACCGGGCCCGTACGGTGCAGGCCGCCGTCGCACCAAACGCAGTCCCAGCCGACCTGGTGCAGCCCGGGCATGTGTTTCCGCTGCAAGCAGTCGACGGAGGCGTTCTGATGCGCGCCGGCCATACCGAGGCCGGTTGCGACCTGGCGGCGATGGCCGGTTGTTCGAGCGCTTCAGTGATCTGCGAGATCATGAAGGACGACGGCACCATGGCGCGACTGCCCGACCTGCAGCGGTTTGCGGCGGAGCATGGCCTGAAGATCGGCACGATTGCCAGCCTGATCGAATACCGCAGCCGCGTCGAATCGCTGGTGCGCCGTGTCGGCACACGCAGCCTGGTCACCGCCAGCGGCGAGTTCGTCGCGCATGCGTTTCGCGACACCACCGGACACGGTATGCATCTGGCCCTGGTGCGAGGCCAATGGGCAGCACACGAGAATGTTGCGGTGCGGGTGCACGAACCCCTTTCGGTGCTGGACGCGCTCGAAGTGAACCGCGCGATGCACTCCTGGAGCCTGGACGCCTGCCTTGAGCGCATCGCGGCCGAAGGCAAGGGCGTCGTCGTGCTGCTCAACTGCGGCGAGAGTGCAGAACAATTGCTGCAGCAGTTCGAAGGCACGGCACGCGCCGCGCACGGCCCGGAGCGGGGCCGCATGGATCTGCGCACCTATGGCATTGGCGCGCAGATCCTGCGCGACTGCGGCGTCCACAAAATGTCGCTCATGGGCAATCCGCGCCGCATGCCCAGCATGGCTGGGTACGGGCTCGGAATCACCGGTTACATCACCCACTGACTGATCAGGAACACCATGTTTGGCGCTGACAAGGGAAAACCAGGTTCTGCAGACGAACGGCTGCGCGGGCGCGACCTGCGTCTTGGCATCGTCCAGGCACGCTTCAACGAGCCCGTGACGAATGCGCTGGCGCAAGCCTGCCAGCAGGAACTGCTGGCGTTGGGAGTGCGCCAGACCGACATCAGGCTGGTCCAGGTGCCCGGCGCACTGGAGGTGCCGATTGCCCTGCAAGCCATGGCCGAAACCGCGAAGTTCGATGCCTTGATCGCACTGGGGTGCATCATTCGCGGCGAAACCTACCATTTCGAGTTGGTCGCGAATGAGTCGGGCCATGGTGTGAGCCGGGTCGCGCTCGACTACCAGTTGCCGATCGCGAACGCCATTCTGACCACCGAGAACCTGGAGCAGGCCGTCGCACGCCAATCCGACAAGGGCCGCGATGCAGCCCGGGTCGCGGTGGAAATGGCCAATTTGCTGGAGGAAATTGGATGACCGACACCTTTGTGCCTTCGGGCAGGCAACGCCCGCCGCGCCAGTCGCGCACCGGGTTGACCAGCACTGGCGCGCGCAAGGCCGGCAGCAAATCGGCGCGCAGCCGCTCGCGCGAATTCGCCCTGCAGGCGCTGTACCAGCATCTGATCGGGCGCAACCCGGTGGCCGAGATCGACCTGTTTACACGGGACCTGGCGGGATTTGCAAAATGCGACGCGGCGCACTTTGACGCCCTGCTGGGCGGCTGTGTCGAACAGTCGGCCAATCTGGACGCCACCATCTTGCCCCTGCTCGACCGCAAGCTGGAGCACCTGTCGCCGATTGAGCACGCGGTAATGTGGATCGGGGTGTACGAGTTCCAGCACTGTCCGGACGTGCCATGGCGGGTGGTGCTCAACGAATGTATCGAGCTGGCCAAGGAATTTGGCGGAACCGACGGCCACAAATATGTGAACGCGGTGCTGAATGCCCTCGCACCTGCATTGCGCACGGCGGAGGTCGCGCGCGACCGCGGCGCGCCCACCCGCGCGACGGCCTGAACCGCAGGAGCCGCGCAGCATGCGCATTACACAGCGCGCCGAACGCATCGAACCGTTCTACGTGATGGAGATGGCCAAGGCAGCCGCCGCCGTGGCGCGCCAGGCCGTCAACAGCACTACACCGATGGTCTACCTGAACATTGGTGAGCCCGATTTCACCGCGCCGCCGCTGGTCTGTGCGGCGGCCGAACGGGCGATTCGCGCCGGCCACACGCAATACACCCAGGCTACCGGTCTGCCGCAACTGCTCGAGCGCATCAGCCACTGGTACCAGGAACGGTTTGGCGTGGCGGTGGCCTCACAACGCATCATCGTCACCGCGGGTGCCTCGGCGGCCCTGCAACTGGCCTGCCTGGCCCTGGTCGATGCCGGTGACCGCATCCTGATGCCCGATCCGAGTTATCCCTGCAACCGTCAGTTTGTCCAAGCCGTGGACGGCGTGCCGGTGCTGGTACCGTCGAGCGCCGCGCAGCGTTTCCAGCTCGACGCGGCGTCGGTGCAGCAGGCCTGGGAGCGGGAGCCGCAGCAGACGCGCGGTGTATTGCTGGCGTCACCGTCGAATCCCACCGGAACCTCAATCCATCCGGCGGAGTTGCGCCGCATCCACAACATCGTGAATAACCGGGGCGGCATCAGCATCGTCGACGAGATCTACCTCGGCCTGGGTTACGACGAAGAATTCGGCCACAGTGCGCTGGAGATCGACGACCAGGTGATCAGTATCAACAGCTTCAGCAAGTATTTCAGCATGACCGGTTGGCGCCTGGGCTGGATGGTGGTGCCAGCGCAGTTGGCGCCGGTGATCGAGAAGCTGGCACAACATCTGTACATCTGCCCCAGCACGATTGCGCAACATGCAGCGCTGGCCTGTTTCGAGCCGTCCAGCATCGCCGAATACGAGCGCCGGCGCGCCGAATTCAAGGCCCGGCGTGACACCTTCGTACCAGCTTTGCGTGCGCTGGGACTGGACGTGCCAGTGATGCCCGACGGTGCCTTTTACGTTTGGGCCGATTGCAGCCGGGCCTGCGCCAGGCTCGGTCTGCCAGACAGCTGGGCGTTCGCTTACGCAGCCATGGAAAGCGCCCACGTGGCGATCACGCCGGGGCGGGACTTCGGGACGGCGCAAACCGCCAACTTTGTGCGCCTCTCCAGCGCCAGCAGTATGGACGACCTGCGCACTGCGGTGGGCCGCCTGCAGGCCCTGTTGGCCTGACAATCGCGAAGGCGCCACGGGCGATCACTTGAAAGCCTATTGATGAACCAAGACCTGTCGATCCTGCACCTGATACTCAACGCCAGCCTGGTGGTGCAGTCGGTGATGCTGCTGCTGGTGGTGGTGTCGGTATCGAGCTGGGCAGCGATTTTTCGCAAACTGTTTGCCCTGCGGCGCATCAAGGGGCAAAACGAGACCTTCGAGCGCGAATTCTGGTCGGGCACCACCCTGAATGATCTGTTTGCCGCGGCAACCCGCAACGCGCGCGGGTCCGGGGCAATGGAGCGGATTTTCGCCAGCGGCATGCGTGAGTACCAGAAGTTACGCGAACGCCGCATCAGCGACGCCGCGACACTGATGGACGGCGCGCGTCGAGCCATGCGGGCCAGCTTCCAGCGCGAGATGGACGAGGTGGAGAGTAACCTGTCATTTCTGGCATCCGTGGGATCGGTGTCGCCTTACGTGGGACTGTTCGGCACCGTGTGGGGCATCATGCACGCGTTCACCGGGCTGGCCAACCTGCAGCAGGTCACGCTGGCGAGCGTCGCTCCGGGCATTGCAGAGGCCCTGGTGGCCACCGCGATCGGACTGTTCGCGGCAATCCCGGCGGTGGTCGCCTACAACCGCTTCGCGCGTGATATCGACCGCATCGCGATCCGGCTGGAGACCTTCATCGAAGAGTTCTCCAATATCCTGCAGCGCAATGTGGGGGCGCAATCCGCCTCTGGTCACTGAGGAGCAAGGCCATGCCATCCACAGTAAGCCGCGGGCGCGGACGGCGCACCATCAACGAGATCAACATGGTGCCGTTCATCGACGTGATGCTGGTGCTGCTGATCATCTTCATGGTCACGGCGCCACTCATCACGCCCAGCGTGATCGACCTGCCCAGCGTGGGC
>JAJAZK010000456.1 GCA_026785765.1 Rhodoferax sp.
GATGTGCACAGCGAATCATATCAAATTGATATGTACATCAAGGGCTAAGGCTGACAGAACTAAGGGTGAATGCACATGCTGCTGCTCATGCAGCATTGATAACGGCCGCTAGAAAACTTCGCGCACATAACCGATGGACAGCGGCGCTCGCAGCCAGCAACCGAGTTTGCAATTCACTGCCGGATGACAAACTCTTCATTCGACTGTCCCTGCGCCAACTGCGCGGCCAACTAGCGCGGGGTCAGCCCGCGACCGGCCGAGGTTTCACCGTTCGAACCACGGTACTTTGGCGCCACCCGCGCACCCGAGTCGCTGCCAGCAGGTTTGCCTGCCGCCGCCGCCTTGCCTAATGGCTTACATTCTTGCGCCGGATGACTCTAACCATAGTCATCGCCAATATCCGCAGGTCAAATAGAAACGACATGTTCTGAAGATACTCGACGTCGAACGCCACTTTAGCCGGAATCGGCAGTTCGTCACGGCCATTAACCTGCGCCCAACCGGTCAAACCCGGAACTAAATCGTGCACACCAACAGCAGTGCGCCGGGCCACGAGGTCGTCCTGGTTAAACAGGGCCGGGCGCGGCCCGACAAAACTCATATCACCTTTGATAATGCTCCACAACTGTGGCAGTTCATCCAGACTGCTCCGTCGCAAAAATCCGCCAATCGGCGTCAGATATGCTGATGGGTTATCCAGCAAATGGGTTGCCACTGCCGGAGTGCCGACTCGCATACTGCGGAACTTGGGCATCCGGAAAATCCGGTTCCAGCGACCAACCCGATCAGACCAATACAGTACCGGGCCAGGTGAGGTCAGCCGTACCAGAATAACCAAGACGAGTATTGGACCAATCAGGGTGGGCAACGCCAAGGCGGCCAATAGCAGATCAAAGAGTCGCTTGTGCACCGACACGGTCCAGTCTGACGGAGACGGTATTCACAGATAGGCCTGCACCGCATCTTGCAGCCCTGCCTCAACCGACACGGGTGGCGTCCAGCCGAGCAGGTTGCGCGCTTTCGAGAGATCGATTTGCAGATTGCTACACAGGCGTTGCGCCTGCTCGCGCTTGCCCACAACAGTGGCGCCCAACAGCAGCCAGGCAGGCGGCATGGCAAACAGGCGTGCCGGTCGGCCCATGGCGCGCGACACCTGTTGCAGCAATTGGGTTGTCGACATGTCGTCCCCATCACTGACCACAAAGGTTTGCCCTGCCGCCAGTGGATGCTGACAACACAAAACGATAAAGTCCACCAGATTATCCAGGCCTACCAGACTGCGCTGGTTCTGCAATGCGCCCAGCGGTAAAGGAACGCCGCTGCGCACGGCTCGCAACAAAGAGCGGAAGTTGCCACCCACGCCCGGGCCGTACACCAACGGCGGCCGCACAACAACCAACTCCATCGGCAAGCGGCCGCTTCCTGGCGGGACGGGCGCCAGCAGCTCTGCCAGCGCGTGCTCGGCTTCGAACTTGCTGATGGCATATGGGTCCTGCGGCCTGGGAACATCGTCCGCGCCAAACCGATCGCCGGGCGCGGTGCTATCTCCATTGACCTTGACCGAGCTGAGATACACAAAGCGCCGCACACCCGCGCCAGCGGCCTGCTGCGCCAGCCGGAGCGTGCCCTGCACATTGGTCCGGCGAAACCGCTGCATAGCGTCCAATTGCGGCCCGCCCATCACGTGGACCCGCGCCGCCAAGTGCACCACCGTCTCGCAGCCATCCAACGCTTTATCCCAATCCGAGTCAGGGCCAATATCGGCCAACACCACCCGCGAAACGGCCGCGGGCAAATCTACTTCAGACCTGCGCACGGCGGCACGCACCTCATTGGCAGGGTCAGCCGTCAGCCGCTTGACCAAGGCTGCACCCACGAAACCAGTGGCGCCAGTGACAAGGATCTTCATTGCCACGCCAATGCAAGAAAGATGCGGTTGTTCGTCGCGGCGCCACGAACGAAAACGATAACCACGGGAGTCTTCAAGCGCCCTCCACCGGGACGCCTTCAGCCGTTGAGCGCAATGCAAACGGTCTGGGCCTGTATCCGAAGTCTTCGAGCGCTGGCAGGTTATCGACTGTCAAGTCACGGTACATCCGGTTCACCATTTCCCTGCGTACAAAGTGCGCACCCCGCAATGCTGTGGCTGCAGCAACCATTAGGTGATAGGCGCCCAAAGGCACCGGCACGATCCGTGGGTTCTTGCCTTCGGCGGCAAATATCCGACGCACCAGGTCCGGGAATGTCAACTGTTCACCACCTCCAAGGTCATAAGCGCGGCTGAAGGTTCGCTGGCAGTTCAACGCAGCGACACAGGCCATTGCCAAGTCATCGACATGCACGGGCTGCCGCAGCCCATTGGCCTTCGCCGGAATCGGGAAGAACCCGAAGCGAATCACCATGGACCGGATGAAAGCAACACTCTGGTCCATGTCCGCGCCATAAATCATGGTCGGCCGGAACAAGGTCCAAGCAATGCCTTCGGACTCACAATGTGTTGAAAAGAGTTGTTCGGCTTGTTCCTGCTGCAGAACAAAATCCCGCTCCAGTGCCGACGGAGAACCAGCCTTGGAGAACCTGCCTGTGGAGCCGAAGGCAATCACCCGCCGGACGCCCAGGGCTGTGGCCATCTCCAGTACAGTCTCAATCGTCGGCAGTGGAGCCAGCGAGACCAGTGCTGCAACGTCCGCAATGGGCGGGTCGAAACGTTTGCGCACTAAGTCAAACACATGGACTGGCGGCAACCCATCGGATGTTTTGCTGCGCCCGACGGCACAACAGTCGTACCCACTCTGTTGCAGGCGCGGTA
>JAJAZK010000457.1 GCA_026785765.1 Rhodoferax sp.
GCTCACTGCGGTCGATGCGTTCCAGGCAGGCTTTGAACGCGCTCGTCAGTGGTTGTGCCGCCAGGTAGGGAGCGAGTTCCTGGGCCAGCAGGGCGTCGTACTGGAACGGGTAGTTTTCGGCGGCTGGCTCCAGGAAGAAGTCAAACGGGTTGTAGACCGCCATGTCCATCACCACGTCCACAGTGACCTTGAACTCGCGGGTTTTCTCCGGAAACACCAGACGCGCCTGGTAGTTCGCGAACGGGTCCTGCTGCCAATTGATGAAATGCGCCGCCGGTTCGACCTTCAGCGAATAGGAAATGATCTTGCTGCGGCAATGCGGAGCCGGGCGCAGTCGAATCACCTGAGGGCCGAGCGTCACCAGCCGGTCATAACGGTAGTGGGTCGTATGGTGCAATGCGGCATGGATCGACATGGGAGCTTTCAGTGCAGCCCACACCACAGGATCGAACGATGTCCCAGGTGGCAGCTGTTGCTCCAATACTAGCAATATTGGCGCCAGCGCCGGGTTAGCATGTGGCCATGGCCCGATTCAATCTGGCGACAGGCTCGGCTGCGGCCGGCATGGTGCCGCTGCTGCTGGGCCTGGTCGGCGGTACTGCGTTGCAGCTGCAGCAAGGCCGCTTGTGGCCGTGGTTCGCCTACGCGACGCTGCTCGCGCTGGCCATGCTCACACTATGGTGGTTGCTGCGGCAGGCTGGAGCCCGGCGGGCTCGCCATTGGTTGTTGATTGCCGCGCTTGCAGCGCAGTTGGGATTTGCCCTCACCGGATGGCGTGCCAGCGCCTTCCTGGACACCCGGCTGGCACTGGGCCTGGAAGGGCGCGACCTGCTCTTGACTGGCGTCGTGGCTGCCATGCCGCAGGTGAACGAGGCGGGCAGCCGGTTTCGCCTGCGCGTCGAGCAGGCCAGTCTGGATGGCCAAGTGGTGGCGGTGCCACCACTGGTGTACCTGGGCTGGTACAGCGCCGGGATTGCCTGGTCTGGTAATGGCGGCGCGCCGGATCTGCAGCGCCAGCCTTCCACTCTGGTTGCAGGAGAGCGTTGGCAAATGCTGGTTCGCTTGAAGGCGCCGCACGGCAACCGCAACCCGCATGGTTTCGACTACGAGTTGTGGTTGTGGGAGCAGGGCCTGCAGGCCACCGGGTATGTGCGCGCCGGTGCACGCGACATGGCTCCGCGGATGCTCGGGCAGACCGGGCGTCATCCCGTGGAGCGGCTGCGCCAGCAGGTCCGGGATCGTATTTTCGAGCGCGTCGGTGAACGCCGCCAGGCGGGTTTGATTGCGGCGCTGGTGGTTGGCGACCAGAATGCCATCGACCGCAGCGATTGGGATGTGTTTCGGGCAACCGGTGTTGCCCATCTGATGAGTATTTCCGGCCTGCATGTCACCATGTTCGCCTGGTTTGCGGCGGCGCTTGTGGGTTATGGCTGGCGCCGCTCGGCGCGTTTGTGCCACTGGTTGGCGGCGCCGCACGCTGCGGTACTTGGCGGATTGCTGTTGGCGACGACGTATGCGGTATTCAGTGGCTGGGGGGTGCCTTCGCAACGCACTATCTGGATGCTGCTGGCGGTGGGCCTGTTGCGCTTGAGCGCACGCCATTGGCCCTGGCCGGTGGTGTGGAGCCTGGCGTGTGCGGTAGTGGTGGCGGTCGACCCTTGGGCTTTGACACAAGCCGGGTTCTGGCTGAGTTTTGTCGCCGTTGCGGTATTGTTTGCGTCAGGTCCGCTGCGCGCAGCGCAGCCTGGAGTTGGCGCCGCACTGCGCCAGATGCTGCGCGAGCAGTGGGTGGTGACGGTGGCGCTGGCGCCACTCAGCCTGTTGCTGTTCGGCCAGGTGTCGCTGGTGGGTCTGGTGGCCAACATGGTGGCGATTCCATGGGTCACGCTGGTGGTGACGCCGCTGGCAATGGCGGGTGCACTATACGCACCATTGTGGGATTTGGCGGCGGCGGCAACTTCGCTGCTAGCCTGGTACCTGGACCTTTTACTGCGCCTGCCGCTGGTCACGCTGTCCCTGCCCCAGCCCTCGCCGTGGGCCGGTGTTGGGGCGGTCGCCGGTGGGGTCTTGCTGGTCATGCGTTTGCCCTGGGCCGTGCGCGGCGCGGGAATCCCGATGCTGGTGCCGGCCTTATTGTGGCCGGTGAGCCGCCCGGCCATCGGCGAGTTCGAACTGCTGGCAGCCGACATCGGTCAGGGCAATGCGGTGTTGCTGCGCACGGCCAGCCATGCCTTGCTGTACGACGCCGGGCCACGTTTCTCCCGCGAGAGTGATGCCGGGCACCGCGTGCTGGTGCCGCTGTTGCGTGCCCTCGACGTGCGGCTCGATGTGCTCATGCTGAGCCACCGCGACAGTGACCATGTGGGAGGTGCGGCCGCGGTGCTGGCGATGCAGGGTGGCGCCGCGTTGTTAAGTTCCATCGGGGACGAACATGAACTGGCGGCATTGCGCCCACTGCGGCGTTGTGTGCAGGGCCAGCGCTGGCAGTGGGACGGGGTGGACTTCCAGGTGCTGCATCCGCAGGCGCAGGACTACCAGGTGGCAAACCGGCCCAACGCGCTGTCCTGCGTGTTGCGGGTGGCGAGCCAGGCCCGGGACGGCCGCCCGTCGCGGGTGGCCTTGCTGGCCGGCGATATCGAACGCGCGCAGGAGTCGCGTTTGGTGGCGCAAGCTGCGCCCCTGCAGGCCGACCTGCTGCTGGTTCCACACCATGGCAGCAAGACGTCGAGCAGCGCAGAACTGCTCGACCAGGTGGCCCCACAAATTGCCCTGGTTCAGGCTGGTTACCGCAACCGGTTTGGCCATCCCGCCGCCGAAGTGGCGGCGCGCTACCGGGAGCGCGGCATCGGCTTGATCGACTCGCCCCGATGTGGTGCATTTACCTGGCAATCGAGCCACCCCGGTTTGGTGCAGTGTTACCGGGTGCAGGCGCACCGGTATTGGAACCATGTGCCGCCTTGAGGTCCAGGGAAACTTGCTAAGCTCTAGTGATGCAGAGCATCCCTGTTCAGGAGCCAAACCCCCATGCACAAGTTCGACGAGATGTATACGGCGATGCCTTACGAGTTCTTCTCGGGTGGCAAGCAGATACGGGACCATTACAAGATCTACGACGAATGGCTGGCGCGTCAACCGGGCGACATGATGACCAAGCGGCGGGAAGAGGCGGAACTGATCTTCCGTCGTGTGGGCATCACCTTTGCCGTCTATGGTGCCAAGGACGAAGACGGCTCGGGCACCGAACGGCTGATTCCGTTCGACCTGATTCCGCGCATCATTCCGGCCGCTGAGTGGGCTACGCTTGAGACTGGCCTGGCGCAACGCGTGCTTGCCTTGAACCGTTTCATCCATGACGTCTACCACGGCCAGGAGATCCTGAAGGCGGGTTTGATTCCCCCGGAGCAAGTGCTCAATAACGCGCAGTTCCGGCCCGAAATGGTTGGTGTGAGTGTGCCAGGGGATGTGTATTCGCATATTTCCGGCGTGGACATCGTGCGCGCAGCGAACGCGAAGGGCGAGGGCGAGTACTACGTGCTGGAGGACAACCTGCGCGTGCCCAGTGGTGTGAGTTACATGCTGGAAGACCGCAAGATGATGATGCGATTGTTTCCAGACTTGTTTGGTGCGCACCGTGTGGCGCCGATCGCGCATTACCCGGACTTGCTGTTGGAGACCCTGCGCGCCTCGAGCCCGGCTACAACTGCGGAGCCGACGGTGGTGGTGCTGACCCCCGGCATGTACAACAGTGCCTACTTCGAACACGCTTTTTTGGCGCAGCAGATGGGCATTGAGCTGGTAGAGGGGCAGGACCTGTTCACGCGCGACAACTTTGTCTACATGCGAACCACCCGCGGACCAAAACGGGTAGACGTGATCTACCGCCGTGTGGACGACGACTTTCTGGATCCGAAGGTGTTCCGGCCGGACTCCACATTGGGATGCGCAGGATTACTCGATGTGTACCGCGCCGGCCATGTGACGATCTGCAACGCGGTCGGCACCGGCGTCGCCGACGACAAGTCGATTTATCCCTACGTGCCCGCGATGATCGAGTTTTATCTGGGGGAAAAGCCGATTCTCAACAATGTGCCCACCTATCTGTGCCGCAACTCTGACGATCTGCAATACACACTGGCCAATTTGAAGGAACTCGTGGTGAAGGAAGTTCATGGTGCCGGCGGTTATGGCATGCTGGTTGGGCCAGCATCCACGAAAGCGGAGATAGAGGACTTTGCGCTGGCCATTCTGGCCAATCCCGCAGGCTACATTGCGCAGCCCACCCTGAGTCTGTCGAGTTGCCCGACCTTTGTCGAGAGCGGCATTGCGCCACGCCATATTGACCTGCGCCCCTATGTGCTGAACGGCAAAACAGTGCAGATGGTCCCGGGTGGTCTGACCCGGGTAGCGCTGAAGGAGGGGTCGCTGGTGGTCAACTCGTCGCAGGGCGGCGGGACCAAGGACACCTGGGTGCTGGAGGTATGAGCGCCGCCGGGCCGCTCCCAAGGCGCTCGCACCGCAGCCGCCAGGCGAAGGTGCTCCAGTGAGCGCCGCCGGGCCGCTCCCAAGGCGCTCGCACCGCAGCCGCAAGGCGAAGGTGCTCCAGTGAGCGCCGCCGGGCCGCTCCCAAGGCGCTCGCACCGCAGCCGCCAGGCGAAGGTGCTCCAGTGAGCGCCGCCGGGCCGCTCC
>JAJAZK010000458.1 GCA_026785765.1 Rhodoferax sp.
CCTTGCGGGCGGTGTCGTGCGCAAAAGCCCAGCCACCGGCGCCAACCGGGCCGACAAACCCAAACGCTATCTTCAACGCCGCTGCCTTGGGCGGAGCCGCCGCAGCCGATGCCGCCGGTGCAGCAGGAGCCGCCGCTGCCGGTTTCGGCTCTTCCTTCTTGCCACAACCCACCAGGGCGGCGGCGGCGATGGCAGTCAACGCGGCCACCTTGATAAGAGATCGTTTGTTCAAGTCTGTCATGTTGTTCCTCAAGTGGGAGGGGTTGGAAAAAACGCTCATTATGAGCCGGGATAGAACGGTTTTCCGATGGAGGCCGGCATATTGATCCGTATCCATTGGGGATTTCTGGAGATCAGCGCCAGCACAATGATGGTGGCGACGTACGGCAGCATGCTCAGAAACTGGCTGGCGACCTCGACACCCACGGCCTGCAAATGGAACTGCAACATCGTGACCCCACCGAACAAATAGGCACCAAGCAATACCCGTGCCGGACGCCAGGTGGCAAAGGTGGTCAGTGCCAGCGCGATCCAGCCTTTGCCGGCGACCATGCCCTCCACCCATAACGGTGTGTAAATGACCGACAGGTAGGCACCGGCCAGCCCGCACAGGGCGCCGCCGACCACCACCGCCAGCAGGCGGATACGGCGCACCGGGTAACCGAGAGCATGCGCCGACTCCGGGTTTTCACCGACACTGCGCATCACCAGCCCGCTGCGGGTGCGGTACATGAACCAGATCAGTGCCAGCGCGATCAATACCGTCAGGTACACCATCGGATGGTGACGGAACAGGGCCGGCCCGATCAGGGGAATATCACCCAGCAGAGGAATGCTGAAAACCGGCCGCTCGGGGATTTTGGCCTGCACATAGGTGGTGCCCACAAACGCCGAAAAACCGGCCCCGAACAGGGTCAACGCGAGTCCCGTTGCGTACTGGTTGGTGTTGAGCAGGATCACCAGCAGCCCGAACAACGCCGCCAGGAAGGCGCCGGCGGCGATACCGGCGGCAAAACCGAGCCAGTCGTTGCCGGTATGCACCACGGTGGCGAACCCGGCAATAGCAGCGCACAACATCATGCCCTCGGCCCCCAGGTTGACAATGCCCACTTTCTCGTTGATGAGCAAGCCCAGCGATGCCAGCGCCAGCACCGTGCCGGCGTTGAGTGTGGCGGCAACCAGCAGTGAATAGGATTCCATCATTTGCCTCCCGCGCGACGAAACTTGAGCCGGTAGTTGACCAGCGTGTCGCACGCCAGCAGGCTGAACAACAGCAGACCCTGGAACACCCCGGTGAGTGACTTGGTCAGGCCCATGCGCGACTGGGCCATCTCGCCGCCAATGTAGAACATACTCATCAGGATCGCGGAAAACACCATGCCAACCGGGTGCAGCCGTCCGACATACGCCACGATGATCGCGGCAAAGCCGTATCCCGCCGGCACGTAGGTCGTCAACTGGCCAATTGGCCCAGCCACCTCAAGCGCGCCAGCCAGTCCGGAGGCGGCGCCCGAGATCATCAGCGCCGTCCACAGGGCCTGGCGCGAAGAGAAGCCGGCGTAACGTGCCGCCGCCGGCGCCAGCCCACCAACCTGTTGCGCAAAACCAGCGCGGGTGCGGAACAGGAACACCCACATCGCCAACACGCCGACCAGCGCCAGCAACAGGCCGATGCTCACGCGCGAGCCCTCGAACAGGCGCGGAATGCGGGTCGCCGCCTCGAACGTCTTGGTCTGCGGAAAATTAAACCCGGCCGGGTCTTTCCAGGGCCCGCCGACCAGATAACTCAACACCTGAACGGCGACATACACCAGCATCAAAGAGACCAGGATTTCGTTGGCGTTGAATCGGTCACGCAACAGCGCGGTCAGCGCCGCCCACAGCATGCCCCCCAGGACGCCGGCCATCAGGACCGGCAACACGATCCAGCCGCCCACGCTCTTGTCCGCCAGCAAGGCGACGCCGCCGGCAAAAATTGCGCCGATGATGTACTGGCCCTCGGCGCCGATGTTCCAGACGTTGGAGCGGAAACAGACGGCCAGGCCCAGCGCAATGATCAACAGGGGTGTGGCCTTGACCATCAATTCACCCAGCGCATAACCGCTGCGGATGGGGAGCCAGAAGAACATCTCCAGACCGCGCACCGGATCCTTGCCCAGTGCCAGGAACAGCATCACCCCGATCGCCACCGTCATCACCAAAGCCAGCAACGGCGACCCGTAGCTCCAGAAGTCCGAAGGCTGCGGGCGGGCTTCGAGCTTAAGCATGTTCGGTCTCCCAAAGTCCGCTCATCCATTCGCCAATCTTCTCGATGGTGGCGTCGGCGATCGGTACCGATGGCGACAAGCGCCCTTTGGCGATCACATGCAGGCGGTCGCTCAGCTCAAACAATTCGTCGAGCTCCTCGCTGACCACCAGCACAGCGCAGCCTTGCTCCCGCAGCGCCAGGATCTCGCCGCGGATCTGGGCCGATGCGCCGACGTCGACTCCCCAGGTTGGTTGTGACACGATCAGCAGCTTCGGTTTGGCGTCGATCTCGCGCCCGACAATGAACTTCTGCAAATTGCCACCCGACAGGGAGCGTGCCGCCGAATCCGGCCCGCCGGCCTTGACGTTGAAGCGCCGGATGATGTCGACCGCCTGCGCCTGCAGGGTCTTGACGCTGATCCAGCCGGTGGCCGGCGACAGCGCCTCATTGCGGGTGAGCAGCAGGTTGTGCGCCAGGCCCAACGTAGGCACTGCACCGCGTCCCAGGCGCTCCTCCGGCACAAAGTGTAGACCGAGTGCCCGCCGTTCACCGGGATGCAGGCGCGACATGTCCACCGCGCCCATGCGGATGCTGCCAGCCGCGGCGCGGCGGTCTTCACCTGAAAGGGCATACAGCAACTCTTTCTGGCCGTTGCCGGAGACTCCGGCGATACCGACGATTTCGCCGGCCCGCACTTCGAGCGACAGCGCGTCCAGATCCACCCCGAACTGATCGTCCTTGGGCAGTGACAAGGCCTGCACGCGCAACACCTCGGCGCCCGGCTGCTGCGGTCGGTGCGTCAATTGTGGTGGCTCGACACCAATCATCAGGCGCGACAACGAGGCATTCGACTCTTGCGCTGGCTTGCACACACCCGTCACCTTGCCGCCGCGCAACACCGTGCACGCCGTGCACAACTCGCGGATCTCGTGCAGCTTGTGGCTGATGTACAGGATGCTGCAGCCTTCGGACGCAAGTTTCTTGAGCACCACAAACAGTTTTTCCACCGCCTGCGGCGTCAGGACTGAGGTCGGCTCATCCAGAATCAGCAGCTTGGGATTCGTCAACAGCGCCCGGATGATCTCCACCCGCTGCATCTCGCCCACACTGAGCGTGTGCACCGGCCGCGCCGGATCGATGTCCAGTCCATACTCCTGGGCCTTGCCGACGATGCTATGCGTGACCTCGTCGAGCGTGAGCGACTTGGACAGGCCGAGCCAGACGTTCTCTGCCACGGTGATGGTGTCAAACAGGCTGAAGTGCTGGAACACCATGCTGATGCCCATGGCGCGGGCTTCCTGCGGGTTGCGGATATGCACCGGCTGCCCGTTGAACATCACGCTGCCTTCATCGGGTTTTACCGACCCGTAGATGATCTTCATCAGCGTGGACTTGCCAGCACCGTTCTCTCCCAACACCGCATGGGTTTCGCCCGGCATCACCGTGAGGGACACGTCGC